>JANQGN010000286.1 GCA_028277295.1 Rhodospira sp. | reverse complement strand
CATCCTGGAGGCGGCCGAGGACCACATGGCCCGCAAGGCCGCCAACTATGGCCCCGACACCCTGCGCCTGATCGAGAAGAGCCTGTTGTTGCAGATCCTTGATCAGACGTGGAAGGAGCACCTGCTGCAACTGGACCACTTGCGCCAGGGGATCTCATTGCGCGCCTACGGGCAGCGCGACCCCCTGAACGAGTACAAGTCCGAGGCGTTCGAGCTGTTCCAGGCCATGCTCGATACCCTGCGCGAACGGGTCACGCAGATTCTGTCCCACGTGGAGGTGCGCGCGTCGTCCGAGGCCGACGCCCTGGTGCCGCCCATGCCCACGCGCGTGCGCGCGCATCACGACGCGCCGCCACCCCAGGTCGGGGCCGGCGCGCCCCAGGGGGAGGGGATGGGCGAGGCCATGGCGGCCGTGGCCACGCCAGTGCGCAACGCGCCGGCCGCCCAGCGGGACGCCGCCAACCCCGACACCTGGGGCAAGGTCGGCCGCAACGAACCCTGCCCCTGCGGCTCCGGCAAGAAGTACAAGCACTGCCACGGCAAGGTGGCCTGACCTGACCCCAGGGCTCCGAACCCGGATGAGCGACCTGTCAGGGTCTATTGCTCCGATGGAGATCCTTCGCGTCCTGTGGGCGCTCAGGATGAGGATTCTCACTTTTTAAGGACTTCATCCTGAGGAAGCCCCCGCGTCCATCGGGACGACGGACGTGATCACCTTTGCGGCGACGCTACGCGTCGCCCCGAAAGACCTGTTTCGGGGCGCCCGAAGGATCTCCATCGATGGTCCTGACCCTCTCGGATCGTGACTCAGGAACGATCGTCCATCCGGGTTCGGCGCCCCGACCGGGTCTCCGGCCCCGCGCGCGAGACGGCTCTGTGCATTTTCTACCCGGCCCGGCGTCTTGCCCGCCCGGGTCACGCGAACCACCTGTGCCTTCAGTCGACCCGTGGACAGGAGGAACGCCGACCGCCACGGCGTCACGGTGGTCCCGGAGACCGCGTGTCAGGAGCCGCCATGACCCAGACCTTCCGCGCCGTTCCCATCCTGCGCATCTTCGACGAGGCCAAGGCGCGGGCCTTCTACCTGGACTTCCTGGGCTTCGCCGTGGACTGGGAGCATCGCTTCGAACCTGGCGCGCCACTGTACATGCAGGTCTCGATGGGTGGCATGATCCTGCATCTGACGGAGCACCATGGCGACAGCACGCCGGGGAGCACCGTGTTCGTGGCGACCTCGGACCTGGCCGCCTATCACGCCGCGATCTCCGCCAAGGGGTACACCCACAACCGCCCGGGCCTGGAGCCGGCGCCCTGGGGCGGCCGGGTGATGGAGGCAACCGACCCCTTCGGCAACCGGCTGCGCTTCTGGGAGGACGGGTGACGCCAGCGCCGCGCAGGGCGTCCGCCTCCTTTGCGCCGCCCGCGCGGTCACCCGGCCACGGACGGCGACGGCCATTGTCGATGACCGACGATGCTACAGAGTCGGCCGGGACAGGAACAGGTCGAGGTCGTCCAGATCCTGTTTGATCTCGGCGACCTGAACAAGCTGTTCGACCTCCACGTCCTTGCGCTCGACGATGTACGTGGACACCGGGTCGTCCGTCTCCGGGCGGCTCGGCCGGCTGGCGGTGACGCGGCCGTCGCGCCGCCGGACGGTCGGATTGTACCGGGTGGCCTCGCGGGCGACGATGGCCTGGTTGATCTGTCGGGTCTGGGCGATGCTCTCCACGTAGACCTTCTGTCGATCGGCGTACTCGCCCAGGATTTCCTGGACCAGGCGGTTGTCCTGCTGGGCGCGCTGGCGCAGGCGCGCGGCCTCCTGACGGGCGGTGGCGGCGGTGATCTGGCCGCTTTCGACCCGTTGCCGAACGGATTCGATCTGCCGCGCACGGCAGGTGTTCAAGCGATCCAGCGCCGAGGACAACGCGTTCAGCGAGCGAATGTCATGCGTGATGTCGCTGTCGATGGCCCGCAACAGGGCTTGCTGCTGACCGGCCTGCTGGCGCTTGGCGCGCAGGTATCCCACGGTGCCGCCCGCCATCGCGCCGGCCGCCGTGAGGCCGGCGCCGGCGACCATCAACTCCTCGCTCCCAAGGACCGCGCCACCGATGATCATGGCGATGCCCGGGATCGCCCCCACGGCGGCTCCTTCGGCCACGTCGCCGACGATGTCCTTTTGCTGGTTGATCAACTGGGCCCGGTGGGATGAACAGGTGTCATCCTTATGCACATACGTCGCGAGCTGGGTTTCCTTGGTCGTCGAGCAGGCCGACACGACCAGCATCGACGTGGCCACCACCATCGTGGTGACCGTGCGTAACCAGCGTTCCTTTGTCGTCACGGTTCTTGTCCTTCCCCAAGTGCGGTTCTTGTGTGTCCAGGCTCGGCCTTGTACCCCAAAAAACCGACGTGCCAGGTCCGGCGGCGGCGGGCCGGTGGGACGCGGATGTCAGCGATAGCGTTGCTCCCGCTGCCGCCGGGTGTCGTCCAGATCATGGAGCCACGCTGTCCGGGTCGACGCCGGCAAGGTGCCCCGCAGGCCGGTGGCGGTGCCAAGGTGGCGCTTCAGCATTTCTTGATAGTATTCGAATGAGTCTATGCCTTTCCCGGTGAAGTCCTGAGCAACGAGATCAAGCGCTGCATTGACTTTGTCTTGATCCATCTGGCTGATGTCCAGGACGTCGGCGACATACAAGGCAAACTGTGTCTCAAGGTACTCGTTGTACGTCTTTAACTGCTCGTCGAACTGCCGGATGCGGGTTCGCAGGGCGTTCAGGTCGTTGGGTTTTCCGGCCGCGTTCTCGAATTTCTTCTCGATTTCCCGGCGCCGGATGTGCGCCATGAAAATCTGACGGCCGATATTGCCAATATTGGCGCCGTACACGGTCAGCGCGCGCAGCCGCTCTTGCAGGGCTTCGGCGGCGGCCTGGTTGAGGGCGGCGTTGGTGCTTTGCAGCAGGTCGGCGAGGCGCCCGAGCCGGTCCGTGAGCTGGTGATAGTCGAGCGCGCCACGGTCCACCGCGGCGCGCAGGGCCGCCAGCTGTTCGGTCAGATCCGCCTGGAGTTCCAGCCCCTGGGCGTCCGAGACATCCGTCAGCCGCTTCAGGGCGTCCGCCACCTCCCCTTGCAGCGCTGTGTTCAGGGTGCCGCTCCGCCACCCCTTGTCGCGCCCGCCGCCCGAAGGGATGGCCGGCGCGGCGATCGCCAGCCGCGTGCCCGTGGTTTCGGTGGTCGCCGTGCCGTCGGTGGTGAACGGCGGCATTTCCCGGCGGAACCCCACCCCCACTTGCTCGATGGCGTCGTGAAGACCGCCGCCGCGCACCATGGAGCCGCCGACCATGCCATGGGGGCCGTCTGGCCGGATCAGCCGGAAGGGGTCGAGCACAATCTCGTTCATGTTGCCGACCATGTCGTACAGGCCCAGCAGGTTGGGCAGTTTGCGGCCCACCGCGGCCACGCTTCGGCCCCGGTCCCCCCCCAGAGCCGCGATCTCATCGAGCGTGCCGGGGCGAACCTCGCCGCTCCGGGGGTCGGTCACCCGGTAGGCGCGCAGGTTCGCCGACGCGCGGTCGGCCCCGCTGAACCCGCCACGAGCGGCGTACTCCCACTCCGCCTCGGTCGGCAGGCGAAGATAGCCCGTGGAGCCCTTTTCCCACGGCAACACGGGGTCGGCGCCCGCCGCGATCCGTTTCTGATCAAGGCGGATCAGCCACAGGCTGTAGGCGCGCGCGAAGTCCACCGCGTCGAACCACGTCAGGCCGCCCTGGGCGGGAACCCGGCCCGGATGAACCTCGGATGCATCGCCCAGGGCGCGGCGGCAGGTGTCGGCGTCCGGCGCCAGAGGGGTGTCGGCCCCGAACAGCCCCGCGCGGTGCAGCGCGTACTGGGGCGCGGTCACCTCGTAGCGGCCGAGGTAGAAGGCGCGCATCCCATCGTCGGTCGAAAAGCCGCCGCCGACCGCGCCGCGCCACGGCCGCCGCGACACCGGGGTGAGGGGATTGTTGCTGTCCGCCGCCGTGGGGTCGCCGAACTGGCCGCGGACATGGTCCAGCAGATGGTCGGCCGGCACGTCCACGCGCTGGAACACCATCGCGTGACCACAGGGCATGGGCAGCACGATGGTCCTGGGGACGTCGGGTGCCGCGGCGACGGCGGGGCAGGGGATGCCCGACAGGTCGCGGTCTCCGGCGGCGATCCGTTTGGTGCGCTGGGCCAGGTAGTGGGCCGGATCGTCGCGGTGGCACCACGTCTCGCTCAGCATGGCCTGGGCCGAACCGCCGAGGGACGCCGGTTGGCCGGTGGCGCCGGCCATCGTTTCGGCGCTGGCCTCGGCGGCGGCGGTCAGGAGGCCGGCCGCCAGCGTGAGACTGGCCAGGACCGCGCGCGGCCGCCTGGACCCCGTCCTGTCCGGGGTGTTCCGACGCCGGCCCAGACACGCGGTGGGCACGGGCGATGGGGGCGACGGTCGCGGGCGTCTGGGCCGGTCCATGAGGGTCAACTCTCCCGGAGACACTGGGCGATGTTCAGCCGGCCGCCGTACAGGCTGCCGACCAGCGAGGCCGCCAGGGCCAGGCCAAGCGTCAGCGCCACCGCCAGAGCCAGATGGCTTGGCTCAAGGCGGCTGAGGGCTTGCCCGGCGGCCAGGTGCTCGGCCAGCAGGGAGGCGGCCAGGGGGCTCGCCACGCCGTACAGGCACAGGGCCAGGATGACCCCGCCCGTGGCCGTCGCCAGACTGTGCAGGTGCACGAACAGGCGGATACCACCACGCGGGATGCCCAGGAGGCGCAGCATCGCCAGATCCGCCTTCTTGCGTTCCACGGTGGCCCACAGGCTGATGGTGGTGGAGGCCCCGAAGCCCAGCACCGCCATGCCCACGAGGATGGAAAACACCAGGGCGAGGTGGTCGTCGGTGCGGCGCACGCGTTCGATGGCGTCGGCGCGGGTGATCAACTCCAGGCCAGTGGCCTCCAGGTCCGCCGCCAGGCCGGGCACGTCGTCCAGGGCGCGGGCGTACAGGCGGAAGGAGGCGTGGTGGCGCGGCCCCGGCGGCATGGGGTCACCGGTCGCCGAGAACAGGGGGGTCTCGAAACCGGAGCGGAACCCCTCCACCGCTTCCAGCAGCGGACCGGCGACCAGGGCGGCGACGCGCGTCGAGGCGGCCTCCGGCAGGACGCCGATGGTGGTGACGGCATGGGCCACCCTCTCGGTGTGGCCGGTCCGATGGCGCCCGATGATCAGGCGCAGGGGCGTGCCGGCCGTGGCCCCCAGCCTGGAGGCCGCCCGGGCCGTCAGCACCACCTGCGACGGGGTCTCGGGCGCGGCGATGGCGGCGGCCGTGTTCCCGGGCACACGCAGCAGGGGATCGCCGGGGGCCGACGGGATCATCTCCAGGTCCATCGTGGGGCCCGGCTGGTCGTTCGCGGTCGTCTGGGCGCGGACCATGCTGTTGAGATGCCGGGTGTTTCCCACCAGGAAGGCCACCCGGGGATCGGCGCTCCAGTCCTCGAACCAGCCGGGGGCCAGGCGCGCCTGGCCCACGTGGCGGATGTCCAGGGTCGTTGGGTCGCGGTGCAATCCCTCAAGGAACCCGGCGACCAGCCCCACCTTGAGGCCGAGCAGCAGCAGGAACGGCCCCAGCACGGCGGCGATGCCCAGCATGGCGCAGAGGGTCAGGCGCCATTCGTGCCGCAGGTCGACGACCACCAGGCTTAGCAGCAGCCCGATCCCCGGGCGCGGCACCGTGTCCGTGTCCCCTGATCTCATGACGGCCTCGCCATGGCCACGGGCGGCCCGGTCTGAACGAACGGGTCCGCCGGCCGCGCGGACCAGAAGCACGCGGTGGTGGTGTCGCCGGCCGCCGTGCAGTGGTGGGCATAGGGGAGGAACCCGAAGCGACCCAGAAGACCCGTGTCATGGCTGGCGACAATCACGGCGGTGCCGGTGGCGTCGGACAGATCCAGCAACAGCCGCATGACGGCGTCTCCATTCTCCGGATCCAGGGCGGCGGTCGGCTCGTCGGCGAGCACCAAAAGGGGCCGGGCGACAAGCGCCCGCGCCACGGCGACACGCTGGCGCTCGCCAATGGACAGGTCCCGTGGGTGAGCCTCCAGGCGATGGCGGACACCCAGCGTCTCGGCCAGGTGCTCGACACGGTCCGGATCCTCGCGCCGCAACAGCCGCAAGGGCAGCGCGATGTTGGCGCGCGCCGTCAGGAAGGGCAGCAAGCCGCCACGTTGGAGAACGTAGCCCAGGCAATGCGCGCGCACCGCCGCCAACATGGTCTCGTCGCGGCGCAACAGATCGGGGGCCAGGTCCCGGCTGGCGTCGTCCCCGCCTAGCACGAAGCGGTGGCAGGACAGGGGGGGCTCGATCAGGCCGAGGGCGTCAAGAACGGTGGACTTGCCGCAGCCGCTGGGGCCCACAAGCGCGCGTCTCTCTCCCTGGCCGATTTCCAGATCCGGGACGTCCAGAAGAAAGATGCTGTGACCGGTCTGCTTGCGGACCCGCAGCCCCTCAACCCTCAAGGCCGGGGGCGTGTCCGGGCGCGAGGGAGGAGCGGATGGCGGCAAGATTGTTGTCACGGCAGCAGATCCAGCGCCAGGGGGTAGACCTCCAGTTCCGGTTCCGGGCGGCCGGCGCCGGGGGCCAGGTTGATCCAGCCGGAATCGCCTTCGATGCGGGCATACTCCCTGAGTTTGGATTGCAGGCGGTCAATGAAGTCCCGTTGGCCTTGTTCCCCCAGATTGCGCCAGAAGGTCTCGTCCAGCCGCAGGACATCGCTGCGGTAGGGCAGGACCTGCAGGAAGGCGGGAAGGATGGCGGCGGCGCTGCGGTGGGTGGTTCGCGCCAGGTGACGGCCGCCACGGCCGGTCACGGCGGTGCCGGCGGCCAGGAGCTGCAGGTTTTCGAAGAACGTGGTGCTATCGGTTTCGTCGTGGAGCGCCGCCTCCAGGATCACCTGCAAGGCGCGTGACAAGGCGCTGAGCTGGGTGCGCGTCAGGAACACACGCACCTCCAGCGCCGCCCGCTCGGCATCGACCAGATCCTCTTGCGCCACCCAGGCCCGATAGAAACGCGGCGGCGCGACTCCCTCCTCCACGCCCAGGTATTGCAACTCGGCGCGCCGCATCTCGGTCATGAAGATGTCGCCGAGGTCGCTGGCCATGGGGGGCGCCATGGCGCGGCCAGGGCTGGCCTCGCCGCGTTGCTGCCGGGTCAGCATGTCGGCCAGTTCCTGGGACATCCGCCCAAGCTGGGCCTCGAAGATCTCTATGCTGTCGGCCGGCAGTCCCATGTATTTCTGGTTGCTCAGGCTGCCGGTGGCCGCCAATGACAGGTATTGCCGGCGGGCCGAGTCCACATCGTCGTGATCGTGGCCGGCCCGCGTGATCAGGTGAATGGGCACGATGGCGATGTTGTGGTCTCGCGCCCGGCTGACCAGGTTGGTGGTCTCCAGGTTCGGGTAGCGAGCCAGGGGATCGACGCCGCTGCGGGCCCCGGCGTCGGTGATGAGCAGGATGAACCGGGCGTCGTAGGCCTCCCAGTCCATGGAGGCGATGGTCTCCCCCAGGGCGGCGAAGGCGTCTTCCCGCCAGTCCTGGGTGGAGACCTGGGACGGGGCCATCGACCGCATGCGCTCGCGCACCATTTCCGGGGTGTTGGCCGCGTCGAGCGGCAGGAAGGTGCGCGTCACATAGTCGATGGCCGGGTTGGGGGCGGTGTTGTCCCGATACCCGACGAGGCCGAAGGCGAGCTTGTCGGTGAGGCCGGCCCGCTCCAGTTCGTCCAGGATGACGTCCACCGTCTGGTAGGCTTGCTCGATGTAGGGCCCCATCGACAGGGTGGTGTCCATGACGAAGACGATGCCGGTTTTCATGTCGCGCAACCGGCTCTCATCGGGCAGCGACAGGTTGGGCAAGGGACGTCCGTTGGCGTTGGCGGTCTCGGCCGTGGTCTCGCTGTTGAGGCCGGCGACCCTGAGTAGCGTTCCGTCGGACAGGGTGCTTTGGTAGAGGGTGAACTCCCAGTCCAGGATCGGCAGCAGGTAGGGGGTGTCCTGGAAGGCGACCGACGTGGGTGGCTCGACGGCGGCAAGACGATCGCGCGCCGGGCGGCCGGCGCGGATGTCGGCATAAAGGGCGCTGGCCTCCTCGGCCATGAAGGGGGAGGCGGCCAAGTCCTCCAGGGTGGCCTTGTCCTTGAAGAACAGAACGGGCTGGCGGTCGCCCGGGGGCGTGAACTGCATCACCAGCATGCTGCGCCAGGTTTCGGTCTGACGCACGGGCAGCCACCCTTCGGCGCCGGCGACGAGGCTCCGGCCGACAGCCACCCACGCCTGGCCGTCGACAACCCGGCGCTCGAACACGAACAGGACCGTGAAGGTGGGGAGCGTCCCGTAGGCGTCGGGTGTTCCCCCCGGCGTGGCGGCGAGGGCTGCGCCCGGCAGGCTCAGCACGCGCTTGGGCAAGTCCGGAACGGTGGGGTCGGGCAGGGGGGCGGTCCCCATGCGCGGCGGGACGGCGGGTGCGTCCACGGTCGGTGGCGTGATGATCTCGGGGGGCGCCGCGGAGCCGGGCGCCACGCCCGCGCTGGTCTGCGTCTCCAGGGCTTGCGCCGCCCTGGCTTGCCAGAGCGTCAGCGTTTCGAGAACGCGCTGCCCCTGGGGTGTGGACGCGCCGGGGCGCGCGAGCAAGGACAGGGCCGCCGCGTCGCCCGGAGTTGGCGTCATTTCGGTCGGCGCCCGTGCTGTTGGCGGCGTGGGCGCCACCCGCTGAACGCGGCGATCCAGCAGGGCGTCGATGCGCGCCGACAGGGCACGGGCCTGGTCCAGGACCGCGCGGACCGTGGAGGCGGGCGCCGGGGTCCCGGCCATGGTCTCAGGCGTCGCCGCCTGGGCCGCCGACGCGCTCGCCACCAGAGTCAGCACGGTAAGCAGGATGGCGGGCCCGAGGGCGGGGGCGGATGGCGCCCGCGACGGCCGGACCGCCTGACGGTGTCGATCACGATGTGTCGAGGAAACCTGGAGCGGGGATTGAGGACGGTGACACCGCTGGGTATCGGACCGGGGGCGGTCGTGGACGGAGATCGCGTCGTTCCCAAGGTCGTGTGCGTCGACGGGGTCGTGGGACCGGGGCCCGACACGCGGGGGACCGGTCGCTATGATGGTGCCGGGGGACATGACGGGTCTTATTTCCTCAACGAGACGATGCAAGCGTCTGGTGCCGAAACGATGAGGGGCGTTCAGGGCGCCCCTCAGGGGAAGACCACCCCGTCGCGGTGGTGGCAAGCCTGGCGCGGAAGGGTCTGCGTGGTTCCATCCGGGAACATGCATCTCACGGTGCCGGGTTCGGGGACGGTGGGCGCGCGGTCCGGGATATGCCAGGACGGGGCCTCGGCGGGACCCTCGGGCGCCCACAACACCCCGGGCGGCGACCGGTCCCAAGTCAAGAACGGATCATGAGCCGGCCCGGTCGGGGCGGGTCGCGCCCGCAGCAGCGACGCCAGCGTCTCTTCCGTCAGGTATCCGTCGGCGGGAAGGCCAACCGAGCGCTGGAAGGCGCGAATGGCGGCGCGTGTCGGCGGACCAAACACGCCGGTCTCCGGGCCGGCGTGATAGCCCAGATCGTTGAGAACCTGTTGCACGGCCCACCGATGGGGACCCGTCAGGGCCAGGGCGTCTTCGGCCTCGGGACCCGAGGGTGCGGGGACGTGCCGAGGCGTGTCCGTCGGGGACGGGGGAGGCGTGGGCCGTCGCGTCTCGTTTTTCCGGATGGCCTGGGACGTTTGGTTCCCGGTCACGTCGTTCCCTGTCGCCGGGCGTTGCGGTCGGCCTGGGTCGGCCGTGTCGTCCGGGAGTGCCAGATCCGACGGTCGTTGCGGCGGCGTCACCGGCGGGTCCGGCACGCTTTCGCGCACCTGGGCGACGACGTCGTTGAGCCACGTGACCAGGCGGGGTGTGGTCCCGGTGGGGCGGCGCATCTCGGCGAGCAACGCGCGAACCGCCCGATCGTCGGCGGACTCGGGGCGGGGGACGGAGGCCGCGTCCCAGGAGTCGCCGCGGGCGAGCAGATCGGCGATCCGGCTGGCCAGCGCCTGGCCATCGCGGATCACGCTGGCGGCCTCCTGCGCCCCCGAGGCGGACTCGACCGTTCCGGCCATGAGCGACGCGCCCAGGCCGAACACCAGCGCGACGGATCGCACCCGATGCCAGGCCGCCGCGTGAAAAAGCGGCGACGCTGATCCCTGACAGCCGGCCGGCGTCGCGGTTCGTCCCGGCGCCGGGCTCGCGTTGAGACCGGTGTCCGCCACCGTCCGATCACTCGACGAGGGTACTGGGGTCGATGAAGCCAGGCTCGGTGCCCGACATGACGCCCAGCCACCCCGTTTCTTCGTCTTCCAGCAGCACCAGGACGGCCCGGGCCGGCGGAATGGGGGCGTGGTCGGGGCTGTTGGGCGCGCTGTGCAGGCGCAGCCGGGTGCCGTGGCGGAACAGGCCGACAGCGGGTCGCATGGGGTTCGGATTGCGCGTGTGCAAGATCTCGACTTGGGTCCTGATAGACACCGACGGGACCGCGTCCAGCAAGGCATCCACCCCTGCGTCGCCACGATGGGCGGCCGCCAGCGTGGCGCGCGACGCCGGATCCGTGGAGAAACCCAGGGACCGAAGCTGACCGGACAGGCTTGAGTCCTGGTCCGGCCCTGGGGGCGCGTCGGCGGCCGGCGCCCGGTCCAGGGCGTCCAGCCGCTGTTCCAGGATCGTTGCCTTGGTGCGCAGGTCGTTGATCAGCGCCTGGAGTTCGCGCACCAGACCATTGGTGTCACCGCCGCCCTGGGTTGGGGCCGCCTCGGCCTGTTGCAGGCGGGATTCCCGCGCGTCCAGCTCGGCGGCCCGGCGGTCAAGCGCCTGTTCACGAGCCTCCAGGTTCCGTCTCATCGCTTCCAACTCGTCGGCGATCGCAAACAGCATCGCCTGGCCGTCCACCTGGTCGCCCGCCGCATGAGTCGCCGTCTCATGGGTGGCAGTGGTTTCGGCGTCGGCCGCGGTGCCGGATCCACACCAGAGGGCGATGGACGCGCCCAAGGCCGCCGCGATGAGTCCTCGACCCGCTGTCATGCTCGAACCCCCTGCGCATTTTTTTGGTGATGGCCCGCCGGCCCCCGGCACCACTGAGTCTCAGTGTCTGTCCGGAAAGCCCTGACAAACACCACATTCGGCGCGCGACCGGGGAAGAGGTACACAATATATTGCGTTTCCCGAGACTTTCCGGACGGGCTCTCACGCCCGGCAAAAGACGCCCGTTCCGTCGCCGGGTGTTGCAAAAGGCGAAAACGATTCCCTCCATAGAAACAAGATCTCGCATCTACCACTGAGATTTGAAACGCGACTCGCAGACGAAGAAACGATCGAACTTTTCTTGCGATCGATTGCCCGGCCACGATCAAAAACATTCACGGCGTCGGAGCTTCTATAAGTAAATGAATTATCAAAGATTTAAAGACAAATCAAGCTTGAATTTAAGCGCGATAAATGGGTAGCGTCGGCTTACGGTATCGCGATCTTCCATGGTGCAGTCAAACCGTTACAAACCGTGATGCGAGCCACCATGCCATGGTCGCGCGATTGTGCGAGGGGCGATCTGCTCTTGCTTGCGCAAGCGGTTGGGGTGCATCGGTGGCGCATAGGTAGAAGAGGCCCAGGCAGGGAGAGGCGAGAGGTGCGACGATATACCCTTTTTGCGATCATGGCCTTTCTGTTGGCGCCCGTCCTGGCGCCCGTCCTGGCGCCCGTCCTGGCGGCGGTGCCCCCGGCGATGGCCCAGCAGGCGTCGTCGGGGTGGCTCGCCGACTGCAAGGGGAGCATCCGCGACTGCCTCGCCTGTCGCCTGCAAGGCACCTGCGGTCCACCAGGCCCGCCCCCTCCACCGGAGCCGCCGGCCTCGGACCCCGATTGCGTGGTCACGCGGCCAGGCGAGGATGTGCGCGAGGGGTTGAAGCAGGCGCTGGCGTCCCTGGCCGAGCGGGTCACGGAGATCACCGAGCGCTTCGAGGATCAAGGCAAGGCGATCGAGAAGAGCGCCGGTTTCGTCAACGAACTGGAAGAGGATCGGTTTGACCG
>JANQGN010000262.1 GCA_028277295.1 Rhodospira sp. | reverse complement strand
GCGTTGATGATCCACTGGTTGGGTCGAAGGGGCAGTCCCTTGACGAACTCGGGATCGGTCACGTCCCCGAACAGGACCGGGTGTTCCTGGCGGCGGGTGTCGCGCACCACCTCTGGGTCGAAGTCGACGCCCAGCACCGACCATCCCTCCTGGCGCAAGCCCCGGGAAATGTTGCTGCCGAAGCGGCCCAGCCCCACCACCACGGCGTCGAAGGACTGGTCCTCCGACAGGCGGTCCTCCAGCGCCTGTTCCTGCACCGGGTCGCGGCGCTGGAATGGGCTGAGCACGGGTTCGAGCCGGGCATACAACACCTGAGAGTAGATGATCATATAAGTCGACAGGCCAATGGTGATAAGGCCGACCAGGGTGATCAGCCCCACGTGATCCAGGCCGATGTGCCCCAGAGACAACCCAAGGGCGGCGAAGATCAGCGAGAACTCGCTGATTTGGGCCACGGTCAGCCCGGCCAGGAAGCCGGTGCGCTTGCGATAGCCCATGATCCCCATCAGAACCAGGACGATCAGCGGGTTGCCGATCAGCACGAACAGCGACAGCCAGATGGCCGGCCAGACCTGGGCGCCGATCAGACTCATTTCGAGACCGCTGCCCAGGTGAATGAAGAAGAACAGCAGCAGGAAGTCCCGCAGGCTGACCAGCCGGGCGCCAATGACCTCGCGGTAATGCGTGGACGCCAGGCTGACCCCGGCCAGGAAGGCTCCCATTTCCTTGCTGAAGCCCATGGCCTCGCTGAGGGACGCCAGGGTGACCGCCCAGGCCACCGCGAACAGGACCAGCAGTTCCGGGGACTCGGCGAGGCGGCGCAGCACCCGGTCGGCCAGGAAGCGCATGAACAGGGCAATACCGGCCAGGAAGAGGGCGCCCTCCAGCGCCACGATGATCCAGGTCAGGATGAGTCCCTGGTCGCCGCCCTCCTCGCTGACTCCCAGGGAGGACAGGCCGATCATCACCAGCACGACCACAATGTCCTGAACGATCAGGAAGCCGAGCGCCACCCGGCCATGCAGGGCGTCGATCTCGCCTTTGTCGGACAACAGTTTGACGACGATGATGGTCGAGGAAAACGTCAGGGCGACGGCGATGTACAGGCTGGGCAGGGGCTCGAACCCCAGGCCCAGGCACATCACGAAGCCGATCAGGGAGGTAAAGAGCACCTGGCCGAGGCCGGTCACCAGGGCCACCCGCCCCACCGTGCGGATGAGGCCCAGGTCCAGCTTCAGGCCGACGACGAACAGCAGAAGCGCGATGCCGAATTCCGCGAGGACGGCGATCTGTTCCTCCGAGCGCACCAGCCCCAGCACCGAATGTCCGGCCAGGATTCCCGCCGCCAGGAAGGACACGATCAGAGGCTGGTGGAAAAACTGGCCGATGGCCGCGACGACCGTCGACAGCAACAGAATGACCGACAACTCGACGAAGACGTTGTCCATCAAGGCAAGCGCATCCATCACCTGTCTCCCGTGACCTCGTCCAGGGGGCCTGCCCACGCTCCGCCGCGCCGATCCCGAGACCACCCGTCGGTGGGGCCGTGCGGTCCAATCGCGCTATGATCGCAATTGGACGCGCGCAACGAAGGCGCGTATCCGCCGTGGCGATGTTTTGCCTGGAGTATCGCCCCGACCATCATGGAGCGGGCCGCTTCGGCGGGCAACCAAAGTCGGTTGCGTGCGACCGGCGTCAATCCCCGTCCGTCAGCGCGTCCCTGGGATCCGCGCGACGCACATCGCTGGGAAACACCGTCATCATCCACACCAGCAGCAGCAGCCCGGGCACGGCCGCCAGGGTGGTGATCAGGAAGTAGCTGACCCAGTCCACCTGATCGGCCAGCCAGCCGCCGCCCGCTGAGAAGAAGGTCCGCGCGAAGCTCATCAGGCTGGAGACCAGGGCGTACTGGGTGGCGGTGTAGGCGATGTTGCACAGCGACGACAGGTAGGCCACGAAGGCCGCCGTGCCCATGCCGCCCGTCAGGTTCTCGACGCTGATCGTCACCACCAGCCAGCCCACGTCCGCGCCCACATGGGCCTGCCAGGCGAACACCAGGTTGGAGGCCGCCTGCGCCACCCCGCACACCAGCAACGCCTTG
>JANQGN010000200.1 GCA_028277295.1 Rhodospira sp. | reverse complement strand
GCGGCTGACGATCACGCTCATGGCGTAATCGAGATAGCTGCGCCGCATCTCGTCCTCGATGGCGATGGGCGAGATGTCGTTATCGGAAGGAGTGCCGGGGGGAGTGGTCACGATGGGACGTCGCCTGCGGGTTCATGGCCGGCATGGCTCGATGGGGACCCAGTCCACGGCCCGGTTCCGCCTTCGCGGTGGAGCATCGCGGCGCCCTCCAGCGAGGGAACGAACTGGACCTGTCGGCATCGGGTGAAGCCGGGTTCACGGTCGGGCCCGGAAAGGGCATCGAGTCGCCTGTCCTGGGCGGAAAAACCCGCTGGTCACGGTCGAAGGAAGACCTCCAGAACCGGCGCGGGAAAGGGGAAGGACATTAGCAAATGCACAACGCCGGGGCAACGTGGGCGTCGCGGCCCGCAGGGCTCCGAATTCGGATGGACAAACGTTCATAAAGCGCCTTCCGAGAGGACCGGAGCACCCGATGGAGATCCTTCGGTCGTTTCCCTCCCTCAGGATGAGGTTATTTTAAATGTACAATCCTCATCCTGAGCACCTAAAGGGTGCGAAGGATCTCCAACGGAGACGAGCAACCTAACGGATCTGTCATCCGAGTTCAGAGCCCTGGGGCTTCGAACGCGGATGACCGGTCCATATGTCCAGGAGACCGCCGGCACAGAGGAGATCGACGCATGATTTCAACAAGACCGGCGGACGACCGCTGGGCGGCGGCAAAGGGAATGCTGATCGCCGGGTCCCTTATCATCGCGATTTCGCTCGGGGTGCGTCACAGCTTCGGGTTGTTCCTGCAACCCATGAGCCTGGACAATGGCTGGGGGCGGGAAACCTTCGCCTTCGCGATGGCCCTGCAGAACCTCGTCTGGGGTGTGGCGCAGCCGTTCGCGGGATGGTTGTCGGATCGGCAGGGCGCCGGACGCGTGATCCTTGGCGGCGCCATACTCTACGCCGGTGGCCTGGCGCTGATGGCGATTCCACAGGACGCGGCCCTGTTCGCGCTCAGCGCGGGTGTCCTGATCGGCCTCGGTCTCAGTGGCACGACCTTCCCGATCGTCTTCGGGGCCATCAGCCGCGCGGTGCCCGCCGAAAAGCGGAGCCTGGCCATGGGGATCGCCATGTCGGTCGGCTCCTTCGGGCAGTTCGCCATGCTGCCGCTGGTGCTGCCCCTGATCGACGGGCTCGGGTGGCCGTCGGCGTTGCTGGTGCTCTCGGCCCTGGCGGCCCTGGTGCTGCCCCTCGGCCTGGCGCTGTCGGAGCGGCCCGAGACCGCATCCACGGTGGAGCATGGTCCCAGGACGACCGCGCGCGAGGCGATCGCCGAAGCCCTGGGCAGCCGGGACTTCTGGTTGCTGTCGCTGGGCTTCTTTGTGTGCGGGTTTCAGGTCGTGTTCATCGCCATTCACATGCCGGCGTTCCTGCAGGACGAAGGGCTTCGTCCCGGAGTCGCGACCATCGTGCTGGCGCTGATCGGTTTGCTGAACGTCGTCGGAACGTACTACGCCGGCCTGTGGGGTGGCCGGCGCAGCAAGCCGATGCTGCTGGTGGGGATCTATCTGGGCCGGGCGATTGTCATTATCGCCTTCGTCATGATGCCGGTCACCCCCCTGTCGGCGTATCTATTCGGGATCGCCATGGGACTCCTTTGGCTGAGCACGGTGCCCCTGACAAACGGGGTGGTGGCCACGGTCTTTGGCGTGACACACATGGCGATGCTGGGCGGCGTGGTTTTCCTCGCGCATCAAGTGGGCGCGTTCCTTGGTGGCTGGCTGGGCGGTTTCGTGTTTGACCGCACGGGGTCCTATGATCTTGTCTGGGGGATGGCCGTTTTCTTGAGCCTTGTTGCCGCCGCCCTGAACGCGCCGATTCGGGAGGTGCCGATCGCCCGGCTTCGCGCGGCGAGGGTACAGGTATGAGGGGCCGGCTCATTGGCCTGGTCGGCCTGGCCGCTGTGGCCTGCGTGGTTCTCGCCGCCCTGTTTCAGGGATACGTCAACCCGACCATGACCCTCGCGCTGGACCGGTTGGTCTTCTGCTTCTAGGGCAAATCCCGAGCGATCTGCCACAGATCGCCCTGGACGATCTTTTGGGGACGATTTTCTTGAAAAACAAGTCATTATAACATGCTGGGCGATTCAGTAATCGCGCAACAGGCCCTAGAGCACGTTCCCGGCGATCCAAATCGGACGCTCGGGATTTGCTCTCAGCAAGACCATGATCTCGTCAACGTCATGCTCGTTTCGAAAAAGGAACGGATCAAAGCGGTGATGCAGGGAAGCAGACCAAAGCAAGCCGACCAGACGAGGATGACGGCAACCGCCTTGCAACGTGTTCTGGGGGATGCGCTTCTCGCCGTGTATTTGCATGGATCGGCGGTTGCGGGCAACCTTCGACCACAGAGTGACATTGACCTGCTGGCCGTTATCGGCCGGCCGATGACCGACGATCAGCGTCGCGACCTGCTGCGTGTCTTGTTGCGGATGTCCGCGCGTCATCCCGCCGTGCCGGGGGGTCTGCGTTGTCTTGACGTCGCGGTGTTTCTTCTGTCGGACCTGTCCGAAAGCAGCGTTCCGACCCGGGCCGAGTTTACCTATGGCGAATGGTTGAGGGACGCGTTCGAGGCCGGCGAAAGCCCACTGCCCACGCGCGACCCCGAGCACACGCTGGTTCTGGCGCAGACCCGTCGGGACGCCGTTTCGCTGATCGGCCCATGCTCCGCCGACCTGCTGCCCGAGATGTCCCCGAACCACATTCGCCAGGCCATGGGTCAGGCGCTGCCGACGGTGCTTGAAGGGCTGCGGGGGGACGAGCGGAACGTCCTGCTCACACTTGTCAGAATGTGGCACACGGCCCAGACGGGGGCGTTCGTTACCAAGGATGCGGCCGCGGCCTGGGCGATTCCGCGGGTGCCCGATCAGGACGCCACGATCCTGGACGAGGCGCGCAGGGCCTATCTGGGCGAACTCGTCGACGAATGGGACAGTCGACGGGACGACACACAGCGGCTGGCCGAACATCTGCGCGCGCGGATCACCAAGCTCTTATGACCATCTTGAACCCCAAGCGAGCGTCTGCGAAAGGCGGGCCGTTGTGCCCATGTTCATCCGCCGGTCTATCGCGGGTATTGTGCCTGGATGACTGAGTCCCCTCTGCCCCGCATGACCACGCCAGCGGCCCGGCGTCCGTCCCCTGGCCTTGATCGCCGCTTGTCGGTGGCGCCGATGATGGACTGGACGGACCGGCATGACCGCTACTTCCTGCGGCTCATCAGTCGCCGCACGCTGCTGTACACCGAGATGGTGACCACCGGCGCGCTGTTGCATGGCGACGCGGCGCGGCACCTCGACCACGATCCCACCGAGCACCCCGTGGCCTTGCAACTGGGGGGCAGCGATCCCCGGGGCCTGGCGGCGGCCGCCCGCATGGGGGCGGCCTGGGGTTACGACGAGATCAACCTCAATGTGGGCTGCCCGTCGGACCGGGTGTCCAGCGGCCGATTCGGGGCCTGCCTGATGGCCGAGCCGGCCCTGGTGGCCGACGGTGTCGCCGCCATGATGGGCGCGCTGCCCGGGGACTTGCCGGTCACGGTCAAGCACCGCATCGGCATCGACGACCTGGACGGCTACGATCATCTCTGCCGATTCGTGGACACGGTGGCCCGGGCCGGCTGCCGCGTGTTCATTGTTCATGCCCGCAAGGCGTGGCTGTCGGGCCTGAGTCCTCGGGAAAATCGCGAAATCCCACCGCTGCGACCCGAGGTCGTGCGGCGCCTGAAGGCGGACTTCCCGGCCCTGACCATCGTTCACAACGGGGGGGTGCGCGACCTGGCCACGGCCGTCGAGCACCTGCGTCACGTGGACGGCGTGATGATCGGCCGGGGCGCCTACGAGACCCCTTGGATGCTGGCCGAGGCCGACCGGGCGATCTTCGGCGAGGCCGGCGCGACCGCGCGCGACCGCGCCAGCGTGGCGCGTGCCATGGCGGTCTACGCCGAACGCCGCATGGGTGAGGGCGTGCCGCTCCAGGCGATCACCCGCCATATCCTGCCCCTGTACCATGGCGTGCCGGGGGCGCGCGCCTGGCGCCGCCACTTGAGCGAGCACGCGCACCGGCGTGGCGCCGGCCCCGAGGTGATCCTGGAGGCCCTCGCTCGGGTCGAGTCGGTCCCCGTCCCGGACACCCACCCCGCCCCCGCCGTTGTAACGTGAGCGTCATGAATCGATCCTGGCCCGCGTCTGGCGTCGTCGACAGCGGAACGGTATGCTGAGGAACCGGGCCGGCCTCTGGGCCGAGTCCGCCGGCTCTGGGGGGCGCCGGCACCAAACAGGGTACGGCCTGGCGTCGTGCCCATGGCGACCGGATGGGGAGGAACGCCATGAGCTGGGCACGCTCTGCGGGGTTTGGCGGGCGGGGGCGAATCGCGCCCGGTGAAGGAAAATCCCCAGAAGGGGGAAAACCCGAAGACCGAAGAGAAGACCGAAGAGATGTCTTTCGCCGGGTGCTTGACGCGTCGGCGCTGGCCCGGAGAAGCCATCGAGGCCATGCGCCGAACCAGCCCCGGTCATCGCCGCGTGGGAGCGCGAGTCGGGAGCGCTGGCCTGGCCTTCGGGCGATGGCGCCCATGTGGGCGATGGCCCTGGCGATCGGACTGGCGGGCTGCGCGCCACCGGGCGGCGGGCTGGGCGGCATGGATCGCCCCATGGCCGATCGACCGGCGCCGGAGGCCAGCAACCCTGCGCCCGAGTCCCGGATTCAGCCGGCGGGGCCGACGACCGTGGCGCTGCTGCTGCCGTTGTCGGGGCCAAAGGCCGAGCAGGGGCGCGCCCTGGAGGCCGCCGCCCGCCGGGTCCTGACGACGGACCGGGCCGGGCTGCTTGACCTGCGGGTGTTCGACACCCAGGCCAGCGCCGAGGGGGCTCGCGCCGCCGCCGAGGGGGCCGTGGCCGCCGGTGCCGATCTGGTGCTCGGGCCGTTGTATTCCGTGACCGCCCAGGCGGCGCGCCCGACGCTCAGCGCCGCCGGCATTCCGATCCTGTCCTTCTCCAACAATCGGGCCGTGGCCGGGAACGGCCTGTATCTGCTGGGTCATCTGCCGGGCCAGCAGACCGGGGCGCTGCTCGCGCATGCCGCCCTGCATGGCCACGGCGCCATCGCGGTGGTCGGGCCTGACACCGCCTATGCCCGCCTGGTGGTCGACGCCGTGCGGTCCGAGGCGCGTCGGGGGGGATCGGTGCAACTCATGGGCAGCGAGCTTTTCCCGGCGGACACCGACTACAACAGCCAGGTGGCCATCGTCCGGGATCTGGTCCGCCGCCGCCCGGGCGGTGTGGTGCTTCCCACGACCGGTCTGCCCTTGGTGGGGCTGTCGGCCCTTTTTGATTACTACGATGCGCGGCCTCCCCGGGTGCGGCTGATGGGCACCGATCTGTGGGAGCGACCCGGAACCTTCGCCGAAGGCTCGTTGCGGGGCGGCTGGTATGTCAGCGCCAGTACCCCGCCGGTGCGCGATCCCATGGCTGGCGTTGAAGCCCCGACAACCGGCGACGCCGCGCCCTCCAGCACGGGCGCCGACACCGGCGTTGACACGGCCGGCCCGGACACCGGGACGGCGGTCGCTGGGGAAGAGGCCGCGCGCGCGGATCCATCGGCGTCCGAGGACGCGCCCGACCGTCCGGCCATCCGCCTGTCGACGGGGGCCGGAAAGCTGGATCGCCTGGCCATGGACGCGGTGGCGCTGGCCTCCGCCTGGGCTGAACGGGCGGCGCCGGGCGCCGATATCACGGCGTTTCTCACCGACTCGGCCGGGTTTCGCGGCTTTTCCGGGCTGTTCCGGCTGCTGCCATCCGGCCTGAACGACCGTGGCCTGCATGTTCTGGAGGTCACGCCACGGGGTCCGCGCCTGATCAGCCACGCCCCCACGGCGTTCGCGCCCGGGCTGACGCCGACCATGCTGCTGCGACCGGCCGATTTCCGGGTTCATCCCTGGTTGACGGCGGAGGTTGACCGCCGTCAGGTGCCCACGGTCCGGGCGGGTGGGGCGGTACTGCCGGCGTCAACGTCCGTGCCTGCCACGCCCGCCACGCGGGCGGTCTCGCCGGTCCCGGCCACCACCGCGCCAACGAACGCCGCGCCAACGAACGCCGCGCCGACCGTCCCCCCGACCCCCGCGGTCATGGATCCTGTCACGGGGCGCTGGTCTGGCGGCAATGAACGCTGGGCTGGCGCCCCACCCGCGCCGCCCGTGCGCGCGCCGTCCACCGTGACGCCGGTGTCCACCGCGCCGTTGGGGAGAGCGATTCCCTTGGCGCCGGTATCGGGCGCTGGCGGCCAGGTGCCACCGGCGCCGCCGCTGGTGGTGCCCGGTGTCCTGCCCGCATCGACGGCGACGCCCCCGGCCGCGCCGGTGACGCGGTCGTCGGGTTGGCGTCCGCCGGCCCCACCCCTCACCGCGCCGAGTCCCACACCGGCCAGCCCGCCGAGGGGAGGGGTGTCCGGCGGGGTTCCGCCCGCGCCGTCCCTTGCGCCGCCGCCCGCTCCGGCCGTGCGTGGCGCCTGCGTCTGGCAACGACACTGCGTGGACGGGACCTGCCGGCGGGTCCAGGTGTGCCCCGTCGAGTCGTGACCCTCGGCCGCGTGAGGCCCGCGCCCGATGACCGCCGAAACAGGCTCGGTGTTGGTGAGTCCACAAGGCTCCGAACGCGCATGACCGATCTGCAAGGGTCCATGGATCCGAGGGAGATCCTTCGCGTCCTGCGGACGCTCAGGACGAGGATTCTAAATTTTTAAGTGATTCATCCTGACGGAGCCCCCACGTCCATCATCCCGATAGACGCGATCATCTCTTATACCAACGGTCATTGAGGATGACCGTTGGAGCCCATGGCCGGCCCGCTCCCCCACCCGGCCACCCCCCATTTTTCCTTGGGGCAGTATGCTTGGGGTGGCCGGGTGGGGGAGCGGGCCGGTGCCGCCCTGGCACCGCTTCGCGGTGCCAGCTTCTTATGATGGACGCCCGAAGGGCGTCCGGGGCGGATGAGTCACATTCATCCGCCAATGGTATTAATCGTTCCCGGCCTCCGCGACCCGCCGCCCCCCGTTACCCGGCCCCGAAACACGAACACCGACGCCGGGTGGAGCCGGCGTCGGCGTCATGAGGTCGTCCGGCCGATCGTCGGGCGGGGTCAGGCGCCCACGGCGGACACAAGGGCCTCGGCGACCGTCACCGCCTGGGCGGCGCGACTCCTGGCCATGTCGCCCTCCGCCTCGTCCAGGTCCTCGCGGGCGGCCTGCAACCGCGCGCGGGCGTCGTCCGCGCTCACATCGGCCAGCGGAAACGCCTCCTCGGCCAGGATGGTGCAGCGCGCCTCGGTGACCTCGGCGAAGCCGCCGGCCACGAACAGACGCTGGTCCACGACCCCGCCCCTGTAGACGTCAACCACCCCGGGACGCACCGTGGACAGCATCGGCGCATGCCGGGGCAGGACGCCGAAGTCACCCTCGGCACCGGGCACCACCACCATCTCGACCGGCTCCGACATCAGCAACCGCGCCGGCGACACCAGTTCGAATTCCGTCGTTTCCGCCATGCCCTGGACCACTCCTGAGAAACACCCGCCGGGTCACCCAAGGCGACCCCTGTCGCGATCCCTGTCGCGACCGTCCTCCCGCCGTCCCGCCTCCCCCCTTGGCGGGGGAGGCGATCCGTTCGCGCCCTTGTCGCGCGCGGCTTATGCCGCCTCGGCGGCCATCTTCTTGGCCTTCTCGACGGCCTCATCCATGGTGCCGACCATGTAGAAGGCCTGCTCGGGCATGTGGTCGTAGTCGCCCGCGACCAGACCCTTGAAGCCCTTGATGGTGTCTTCGAGCTTCACGTACTTGCCCGGGGACCCCGTGAACACCTCGGCGACGAAGAAGGGCTGCGACAGGAAGCGCTGGATCTTGCGGGCACGGGCCACGACCAGTTTGTCTTCCTCGGACAGCTCGTCCATGCCCAGGATGGCGATGATGTCCTGCAGCGACTTGTAGGTCTGCAGCACGCGCTGCACCTCACGGGCCACGGTGTAGTGCTCGTGGCCGACCACATTCGGGTCCAGGGCGCGGGCGGTCGAGTCCAGCGGATCCACGGCCGGGTAGATGCCCAGTTCCGAAATCGCCCGGTTCAACACCGTGGTGGCATCGAGGTGGGCGAAGGAGGTCGCCGGAGCCGGGTCGGTCAGGTCGTCGGCGGGCACGTAGATGGCCTGCACCGAGGTGATCGACCCCTTCTTGGTCGACGTGATGCGCTCCTGCAGGTTGCCCATGTCGGTGGCCAGGGTCGGCTGATAGCCCACCGCCGAGGGAATGCGGCCCAGCAGCGCCGACACCTCGGAGCCCGCCTGGGTAAAGCGGAAGATGTTGTCGACGAAGAACAGGACGTCCTGGCCTTCCTCGTCGCGGAAATACTCGGCCAGGGTCAGGCCGGACAGGCCCACGCGGGCGCGGGCACCCGGCGGCTCGTTCATCTGGCCGTAGACCAGGGCGGCCTTGGAGTTGTTGCCCTCCAGATCGATCACGCCCGAATCAACCATCTCATGGTACAGGTCGTTGCCCTCGCGGGTGCGCTCACCCACGCCGGCGAACACCGAGTAACCGCCGTGCTCACGCGCGATACGGGCGATCATCTCCTGGATGATGACGGTCTTCCCGACGCCGGCGCCACCGAACAGGCCGATCTTCCCGCCACGCACGAACGGGCAGAGCAGGTCGATGACCTTGATGCCGGTCTCCAGCACCTCGGTCTTGGGGTTGAGGTTGATGAACTCGGGCGGGTCGCGGTGGATCGGCAGGCGGCGCGGCGCGTCGACCGGGCCCCGCTGATCGATCGGGTCACCCAGCAGGTTGAAGACGCGGCCGAGGACTTCCTCACCCACCGGCACGGTCACCGGCTTGCC
>JANQGN010000188.1 GCA_028277295.1 Rhodospira sp. | reverse complement strand
ATCCTGAGGAAGCGGAGCGACCGAAGGATCTCCATCGCGTGCTCCGGTCCTCTCGGAAGGCGCTTCTTAAACGATCGTCCATCCGAGTTCGGAGCCCTGCTTTCCCGGCCCTTTTATTGCTGGTTATTGCTGGCCGGGAAGGGGGCCCGCCATGGGGCCAGCCAGTGTCCGGGAACTGACCACGTGGCGGGGATCCGTGACCATGCGCGCGTCCTCGCCCGGTAGCTTGGTATCGTAACAGGTGATGTTGGCGATGGAGGTGTAGCAGTACAAACGGGTCTCGACAGGCGTGTTCGCGGGCAGGGGCTGGACGCAATAGTAGCCTCCGCTGGAATAGCGGACCAGGGAACAGTCGGCGCCGGTGGCCAGCGAAACCACGTGATCGGGAACGGTCTTGTCGGTGGCGACCACCGTGGCGATGTTCACCGCCGCCGCGCCCAGGGTGACCGGGTGTACCGCGACATCATACATCACGTCGCAGCCGGCCAGCAGGACCAGCGCCACCGCGAGCCCCAGCCGGCCCAGGGCGCGGTGCGCGCCGCGAGGGCTCGCCAAAGGTCGGATGGATGCCGGGGGCGCCGTTTGGGCGGCGGTCATGGGAGGAACCGTCCAGTGCCGTGCGTCTGCATCCATGGCGTTTTTGCCTTGACCTTCTGGCGTGTTGGCCGGCCCCATCGTGTGTGACTGGCTGTCCCTGTTGTCGCCGGGCTTCATCCCGACCACCGGGCCCAGGTGCGGCGTGGTTCGTGGGGACCCGGGCACACAGGCTTCACCCTATATTATGCGGCGCGGCGGTTAAGGATCGTTGAATCGCGCGGCGTCGCTCCCCATAGCAGGACACGGATGGGCCATCGCGGCATCAAGCGCGCCTCTGGCCGTCCATCTTCGCCAACCATTGAGGATAGTTCCGCCATGGCCGTACACACGCCCATATGCGACTTCGGTTGGGTCGCACCAGGCTTCATGCTGCCCGCGACCGATGGCCGCGTCTACTCCCTGGCTGATGTTCAAGGCCCCAAGGGAACCTTGATCGTGTTCATCTGCAATCACTGTCCCTACGTCAAGGCGGTGATCGATCGATTGGTCCGCGACGCCCATGCGCTGATGGACCTCGGCATCGGCGTCGCCACCATCGGTGCCAACGATCCCGAGCAGTATCCGGAGGATTCCTTCGACAACATGAAGCGGTTCGCCGAGGGTCACGGCTTCCGCTTTCCGTACCTGCACGACGAGACCCAGGATGTGGCCCGGGCCTACGGCGCGGTGTGCACCCCCGACTTCTTCGGTTTCGACAGGAAACTCGGCCTGCAGTACAGGGGCCGCCTGGACTCGTCGGGAAAGCAACCGGCCGCTCCCGACGCGCGCCGCGAACTGTTCGAGGCCATGAGCGCCGTGGCCGCTAGCGGTCAGGGCCCAAGCGAACAGATCCCCTCCATGGGCTGCTCCATCAAGTGGAAAGCGGCCTGACCAGCCGACCGATCGCGAGGGCGCCCCGCACGTTGCCTTCGCATGGACCTGTGACTATGGTGTGCCTCCGGTCTCGCCCGCGCCGCCCTGCGGTGGCCGGCGGGCGAGAGCGGTCGGGCGTGCTGATCCAGGACGGCGGGCACGAACCGGGAGAACACCGACGCAGGCAGGAGACCAGCCGTGGCCCAGAGTCCAAAGACACCGCGTTCCAAGACACCGCGCGGCAACGCCAAGGACCAGTCGGCCCCGGAGGAGATGGACGCGGCTCAGGAAGCGCTGTTCCGCGAGGTCGAGGAAGACCTTCGGGCCGAGCAAATGCAGCGGCTCTGGAAGCGGTACGGCGGCTATGTGATTACTGCCGCGGCGGCGGTCGTGGCCATCGTGGCCGGGTTCGAGGGCTGGACCGCCTGGCAGGCGTCGGTGCGCGCCGGGGAGGCGGAGCGCTACTTCGCCGCCGACAGCGTGCGGGAGCGGGCCGATCCGGATCCGGCCACACGCCAACTCGGCGCCCTGTCCGACGAAGGACGCACCGGGTACGCGGCCTTGGCTGCGTTGCGCCGGGCCGAGATGCTGGCCTCTGAGGGAAGGACCACCGAGGCCATCGTGGCCTACGACGCGCTGTCGGCCAAGGGTGGGGCGCCCCAGGCGACACGCGACCTCGCCGCCATGCTGGCGGCGTTGCACGCCCTGGACGTTGAAGATACGGTTTCGGTGCGCGGCCGCTTGCGGCCGTTGACGGCCGAGGGCAATCCCTGGCGTCCCCTGGCCCAGGAGATGCTGGCCCTGCTGGACCTGAATGCAGGAGACCCGGCGGCGGCGCGGACCACTTACCAGGGATTGGTGAGTGATCCGGGGATTCCAGACGGCGTGCGACGCCGGGCCGCCGACATGCTGGCCGCCTTGGGGGGGACAGTGGACCCGGAAAGCAGTGGGGGATCCGCCGGCGCATCAGGCGCGGACGGGAGCTAGAGTCATGGCGAACACAACGGCGACACCGCAGGGGGCGACACCGCAGGGGGCGACACCGAACAAGACACCGTATGCGGCCGGAGGCCAGGGGATCCGTGGGATGGCCGGGATCCTGGTCCTTTCGTTGGCCCTGTCGGGCTGCGGATGGCTTGGGGGGAGCGACGATCCGCCGCTGCCCGGCAAGCGTCTGAGCGTTCTGGAGGAACGGGCCGACCTGCCCCGCCTGTCGGGCCGCCCAGACGACATTCGGCTGCCGCCGCCGGTGCCCAACGACGACTGGCCGATGGCCGGTGGTTTCGCCAACCATGCCATGCATCACATGACCATGGCGGATGCTCCGGAGATGATCTGGCGCGTCAGCGCGGGCAGCGGCAGCACCGCCCGCACGGCGCTGCTGGCCGAACCCGTGATCGGTGGCGGCCGGGTGTTCACCATCGATTCCGAGGCCGAGGTGCGGGCCTTCGACCTGAACAGCGGCGAGGAGGCATGGCGCGTCGCCTTGCCCGATCGAAACAACGAGGAAGACGACGGGTACATCCTGGGCGGAGGAGTCGCCTATGACCTGCAGGGGCGGCTTTATGCCACCACAGGGTTTGGCAAGGTGATCGCTCTTGATGCCAGCACGGGGCAGGAACTGTGGCGTCAGGACGTGGGCGCGCCCATGCGCGCGGCGCCGACCCTGAACAGCGGGCGGGTGTTCGTGGTCACGGTGGACAATCAGACCATCGCCCTGGCCGCCCAGGACGGCCACAAGCTGTGGACGCACGCGGGCTCGCCTGAGGTCACAAGCCTCCTCGGCGCGCCGGCGCCCGCCGTGGACAAGGGCACGGTCATCGTTGCCTACTCGTCCGGGGAGCTGTTCGCGTTGCGTGTCGAGACGGGCGCGACCTTGTGGCAGGACTCGGTGACCGTGAAACGGCGCACCGACGCGGCCGGTGATCTGCGCGACATCCGAGCGCGTCCGGTGATGTCCGGGGACCGTATCTTTGTTGTTGGTCACAGCGGCCTCATGACGGCGATCGACTTGGCGACGGGACAACGCGTGTGGCAGGCTGAGCTTGGAGGCGTGCAACAGCCTTGGCTCGCCGGCGATGTCCTGTATGTGCTCACCAACGCCGCCGATCTGGTGGCGGTGGATGCAGAGGTTGGCGACGCCTTGTGGGTCACCCCCTTGCAGTCCTGGGTCGATCCCGATGACAGGGATGAGCCGATCACCTGGACCGGACCCTTGCTGGCCTCCGATCGCCTGGTGGTGGCGGGCACGAACGAGGAAATTCTGGCGGTCTCCCCCTATACGGGGCGCATCCTGGGGTACGTCGAGGCCCCGGACGGGATTTCCATTCCGCCGGTGCTGGCCCAGGACACGCTGGTGTTCCTGGCCGATAACGGCGATCTGGTTGCCTTCCGCTGACACCTTGGAGCGGGTGTCAGGGTGGCGCGCGGGTGGATGAGGCCCTGGCTTTCCCTTTCACTGCGTCTCCGTCCCCTGGTCCGGGCTGTGCCGCCCGGCCGCGACACGGCGTTTCCTCATGACTCCCTTGACCGTCGCGATCATTGGCCGCCCCAATGTGGGCAAGTCCACTCTGTTCAACAGGTTGGCCGGGCGCCGTCTGGCCATCGTCCACGACCAGCCGGGCGTGACCCGCGACCGCCGGTTCGCGGACGGGCGGTTGGGCGACATGGCGCTCAGGATCGTGGACACGGCCGGCCTGGAAGAGGCCCCGGCCGACGCCCTGGAAGGGCGCATGCGCCAACAGACGGAGCGGGCGCTGGCCGAGGCCGACGTCGCGCTGATGCTGATCGACGCGCGCGCCGGGGTGACGCCTCTTGACGAGCATTTCGCGCAGGTTCTCAGGGCCTCACCGACACCGGTGATCCTGGTCGCCAACAAGAGTGAGGGCAGGGCGGGGCAGGGCGGTTTACTGGAGGCCTATGGTCTCGGGCTGGGAGACCCGGTGCCCCTGTCGGCGGAGCACGGCGAGGGGCTGGCATTGCTGTACGAGGCCCTGCTACCCCACGAACAGGCCAAGGTGGGGGATGTCGAGACCCAGGGCGGGCCGGACAGCGAGGGGACAACGTCGGCTGTTGAGTCGGTCGACGGAGACGATGCCGCGATGTCGCCGCTGGAGGCGCGCGCGCTGGCCAACGCCGAGGACGACGATACAGATCTGGACGGCTCGATATCCGACAGCGAGGACGGAAGAGCGCCCCGGCCCCTGCAACTGGCCATCGTGGGCCGGCCCAATACCGGAAAGTCCACCCTTGTCAACCGCCTGCTTGACGAGGACCGGTTGCTGACCGGCCCGGAGGCGGGTGTGACCCGTGACGCCATCGCCATCGACTGGAGCCACCGGGGCCGGCCCATCCGCCTGGTGGATACCGCCGGTTTGCGCCGCAAGGGCCGGATCGTGGAAAGCCTGGAAAAGCTCTCCGTGGCCGACACCCTGAACGCCATTCGCATGTCGGAAGTGGTGGTGCTGGTGATGGACGCCAACATGGTCATGGATCGCCAGGACCTGACCATCGCCCGCATGGTCGTCGAGGAGGGGCGCGCCCTGGTGCTGGCGGTCAACAAGTGGGACGCGGCGGACGACCGCGCCGCCACGTTGAAGCGGATGCGCGACCGGCTGGAAACCTCCCTGACGCAGGTGCGCGGCATCCCCTTCGTGACGGTGTCGGCCCTGCGGGGGCGCAACCTGGACCGGCTCATGGACACGGTCCTGGAGATGCATGCGGTGTGGACTCGCCGGGTTGCGACCGGCCGTCTGAACCGCTGGCTCACTGGCATGACGGAAGCCCATCCGCCGCCCATGGGGCAGCACGGCCGGCGCATCCGCCTGCGTTACATGACGCAGGCCAAGGCGCGGCCGCCGACCTTCGCGGTGTTCTGCAGCCGGCCCGAAGACCTTCCGGACAGCTATGTTCGCTACCTGGTCAACGGGCTGCGCGAGACGTTTGGGTTCGAGGGCGTTCCGCTCCGCCTCAACCTGCGTAAGACCCGCAACCCGTATGCGGGGCGATGAGGCGCCATCCGGAGGGCTGACGCGCGACTTGGCCACGGACGGTAACGGCGAGTCGCGTCGACAGGTCGTATGGGGTGGGCCGAAGAACGGGGTGAGCGTATCAGGGCTCCGAACCCGGATGGACGATCGTTCATGAGTCACGATCCGAGAGGGTCAGGACCATCGATGGAGATCCTTCGGTCGCTTCGCTTCCTCAGGA
>JANQGN010000107.1 GCA_028277295.1 Rhodospira sp. | reverse complement strand
TCCAGCACGGTGAGGGTCTTGAGACCGAGGAAGTCGAACTTCACCAGCCCGGCCTGTTCCACCCACTTCATGTTGTACTGGGTGACCGGCATGTCGGCGTTGGGATCGCGGTAAAGCGCGACCAGCTCGGCCAACGGCCGGTCACCGATCACCACCCCGGCGGCGTGGGTCGAGGCGTGGCTGTACAGGCCCTCCAGCTTGATGCCGATGTCCAGCATGCGGGCCACCTGGTCGGTCTCGCGCCGCAACTCCTGAAGACGCGGCTCGCCCTCGATGGCCTGGGGCAGCGTGACCGGCTTGGCCGGGTTGTTGGGCACCATCTTGCAGATCTTGTCCACGAACCCGAGGGGCATTTGCAGCACCCGGCCCACGGACCGCAGCACCGCCCGGGCCTGCAGCTTTCCGAAGGTGATGATCTGCGCCACCTTGTCGGTGCCGTACTCGTGCTGGACGTAGTGGATCACCTCGCCGCGCCGGTCCTGGCAGAAGTCGATATCGAAGTCCGGCATGGACACGCGCTCGGGGTTCAGGAAGCGCTCGAACAGCAGGTTGAAACGGATCGGGTCCAGGTCGGTGATGGTCAGCGCCCAGGCCACCACCGACCCGGCGCCGGAGCCGCGTCCCGGCCCCACGGGAATGTGTTGCTCCTTGGTCCATTGAATGAAGTCGGCGACGATCAGGAAGTAGCCGGGGAAGCCCATGGAGTCGATGACGCCCAGTTCGTAGTCCAGGCGCTCCCGGTAGGGACGGGCGGCGGCGTCGCGGTCCTCGTCGCTCATGCCGTCCTGGAAAACGTGCGTCCACATCCGCTTGGTCAGGCCCTCCTCGGCCATCTCGCGCAGCGCCTCGGCCTCCGAGCGGTCGGCGGCGCGGCGGGAGTGGGGCAGGATGGGCTTTTGCTTCTCGGCCATCACGGCGCAGCGCCGGGCGATCACCAGGGTGTTGTCGCAGGCTTCCGGCAGGTCGGCGAACACCGCGCGCATCTCGGCGGCGGTCTTGAAGTGGTGTTCGGGGGTCAGGCGGCGGCGGTCGGGCTCGTCCACGAAGGTCTTCTCGGCCATGCAGATGAGCACATCATGGGCCTCGAACATGTCGCGGCCGGGGAAGAACGCCTCGTTGGTGGCCACCAGCGGCAGGTCCTGGGCATAGGCCAGGTCGATGAAGGCCGGCTCCAGCCGGGCCTCGGCGGCCATGCCGTGGCGCTGGATCTCCACATAGGTTCGCCCCGGGAAGGCCGCCGCCAGGCGCGCCAGCATCGCCGCCGCGTCCTCGGCGCGCTCCTCGGTCAACAGCCGGCCCACCGGCCCCTGCACGCTCCCGGTCAGCAGGATGAGGCCCCCGGCACGAGCCTCCAGGGCCTCCAGGCTCACCTGCGGTTTCTCGCCCGAGGGTGTTTCCAGGAAGGCCATGCTCAGCAGGTGCTGAAGGTTGGTCAGGCCCTCCGGAGTCTGGGCGAGCAGCACCAGGGGATCCGGGTCCGGCTTGCGCAGATCGCGCGGGCCAATGCCCCGGCGGCGCGGCTCCTCGTCGTTGCGCACCGCCACTTGCGCGCCAATGATCGGCTGCACACCGGCATCCGCGCAGGCCACCGAAAACTCCAAGGCGCCGAACAGGTTGCCCGTGTCGGTGATGGCCACCGCCGGCATGTCCTCGCGCGCGCACAGGCCGACCAGGTCCTTGACCTTGATGGCCCCCTCGGACATGGAATAGGCGGTGTGCACACGCAGGTGGACAAAGTCGGCATGGGCCATGGGGGGACTCTCCGGATGCGTCAGACGGCCTCGGATCGGGTGGGCGGAGCAAGGGTAGCGAACCCTGTCGGGCTTGTCGTCGCCGGGCTGATCTGTGTCTGGGCCGCGACGGCGGTCGCGGCCGAGTCCCCGGCTCCGGATGACGAGGGGGACGCCGACGCCACGCGTCCGCTGATCCTGTGCACGGCGCCATGGCCGCCGTTCGTGGAGAACGTGCCCCCACCCCTGCCGCCGTCGGCGCGGCCGGATCCCCTGGCCCTGGGCTTCACCCCCCCGGCGCCACAGGACGCCGGGGACACCGACGATAACGCCGAGGGCGCGCCGGATGGGGATGCCGAGGCCGACACCCCCGCGCGCCCGTTGCCGCCATCGCCGCCGCCCACGGAAACACGGATTGCGGCGGTCGACGCCGGGGAGTCCGACGCGGACTCGGCGCCGTTGGTGGTGGCCACCCGCGCGTTCCCGGTGGCGGGACCGCCGGCCACGCCGCTGACCGGGGCCGCCGTGGCGCCGCCGCTGCCGCCCCTCACCAAGAACCTGGGCCGGGTCCTGGCCCAGCGCGAGGCGGGAGAGGCGCCGGCGGCCGGGACCATGCCCGGTCAAGAGGTGGAGGCCGGGGATCCGTCGGCCGTGAACGCGCCCGAGGTGGCGTTGGGCGCGCCCCCGGATACGCCTGCAGAAGCGACCCCAGAGGCGACACCAGAGGCGACCCCAGAGGCGACACCGGAGGCGACACCGGAGGCGGCCGCCGAGGCGGCGCTGGTGGACGAGGCCCCTGTGATCGCCGCCCTTCCGCCCGGTCCGACCGCGGAGACGGAGACGGAGGCGGACAGGGCGCTCCAGCCTGAGGCGGTGCCGCCGACCGAGACCGTAACCTCCCCCGATCCCCTGGCGCGCTTGCGCATGCCCCGGGCCCGGGCCCTGCTGCCCCAGGGGCGGCCGGGTGGCCCGGTTACCGAGGCCGTGGTCGCCGCCTGCAAGGCCGCCGATCTGCCGTGCCGCATCAGCCTGTTGCCCTGGCTGCGTCCGGCCGATGTGCTGGCCTCGGGGCGGTGCGATGGCGTCTTCCCGGTCGAGCCGACCACGGCCACGCGCCCGTTCATGGTCGCCTCCAAGCCCCTGGTGGAAACCCGTCTGGCCTTTTTCACGCTGGACACACGCATTACTTCCATCGACGCATTCACCGACTTCGTCGTGTTGGCGCGTGGTCCGTCGGGCCAGGCCCATCATGCCCACCGGGCGGTCGAGGGCCTGGAGGAAACGCGCCTGGTGTTCGGCCCCGACCTGACGCGGCTGATTGCGCGTCTGGGGACCCTGCGGCCCGACGATCGGGTGGCCTTGTTCGGGAACTATCACGTGGTGACGCGGGCCATGGCGTCCGTGGAGGGCTCGATTCCGGCGCTGTCGGTGGTGCCCGCCGGGACGCAGCGCCTGCATGTTGGTTTTGCCCGGGATCGCGTGCCCGGACCGGTTGTGCGGGCCTTCGACCAGGGCTTGCGCCGCATCGCCGAGACTCGCGAGTTGCAGGAGATTCTGGACCTGGGTGGCCTGGAGCCGGTCAACTGAGCGCCGACCCATGACACGCGCCGCGTGGAACCCGGACGAAACCCTATGCACCAATCATTTGGGCGCCGTTATTGCGACGCGAGGTGATCTTCGATAGTCTCACCGTACGGATCGGGGATTGCCGGCGGGGACCTGTGTCGTGCCCGAGTGTCGGCGTGGTCCCTGGCCCAGGACGGTGAGCGCAACGGGCAAGGAGCCGATGGCCATGGCCTCGGGAGGCAGGACCGGCGAACGGGGGCGGCCGCCCGCGAGTGGCTCCGGCAAGGCCGGTGCGCGCGGGGCCCGGCGCGCCGCCGCCGGAACCGCGGGTCGAGCCAAGAAGACCGGAGCGTCCGGCGGTCTGAAGAAGAGGGCCGCCGCCGGGACCAGCAAGGCGGCGTCCGCAAAGGTCTCCGGCACGTCCACGGGCAAGACCGCCGGCAAGGCGCCTGGCAAGACCGCCGGCACGGCGCGCGGCCGGCCCGCCTGGGCGGTGTCCGGCAACACCGGCGTGCGCCGGGCGCACGGGGGGAGTCGCGGGTCCGATGGCGCGCCGCTGATCAGCCGTCGCGCCATTCTTGGCGGAACCGCGCTGTTCGTCATCGGCGCGGCGGTCGGACTGCACGCGCGGCGCCTGGAGAAGCAGGCCATTACAAGGGATGCGGCCGGGTCGGCCCGGTCCATGGGCAACGCGACCGCGTCGGCGCCGCCGCCCGGGACCGTGACCATGGCGGACATGCCGGATCCGGCCAGCGTGACGGTGGATCTGCCGATGGCCGAGGGCGCCGCGCCCGAGGTGCTGGCCGCGCCCCTGCGGCCGGCGCGGGTCATGCTGCCAGACCGGGCTGTCTTGGCCGGTCGTCCGGCGGTCGACTCGACGACCGTCTTGCCCCGGGTGCCCTCATGGCTGTCGTCGCTGGGCCCGGCGCCGCCCACCCCGGCGCCGGCCGGCGCGCCGCCGCTGCCCGGGCACAAGCCGGCGGAGGGGCACATGACGCGGGCACCCGCGTCTGTCACGGTCGCCTCGGCGGCCGCCCGTCCGGCGCCGGCGCCGGCGCGCTCCAGGGCGGTTCCCGCCACGCCGCGCGCGCCGCTGTGGCTGGTCAACGCCGTCGGCGTGCCCGACCCGGGGCGCCGGCCCATGGTGAGCGTGGTCATCGACGACCTGGGCCTGGACCGCCGGCGCACCGCCCAGGTGGTGGCGTTGCCGGGGCCCCTGACCCTGTCGTTCATGTCCTATGCCAGGGACTTGCCGGCGCAAACCGCCGCCGGGCACCGTGCTGGCCACGAGTTGATGCTGCACATGCCCATGCAGCCCAGCAATGCCCGCATCAACCCGGGACCGGGGGCCTTGATGGTCGGGCAGCCGGCCGACGAGATCCGCCGCCGCCTGGAACGCGCCCTCGGCGGCTTTGCCGGCTATGTGGGGTTGAACAATCACATGGGCTCGCGGTTCACCGCCAACCGGGCCGGCATGGGCGTGGTCATGGCGGGGGCCCGCCGCCACGAACTGTTGTTCCTGGACAGCCGCACCACGGGCGGCTCGGTGGCCCCGGGGCTGGCGGCCCGGGAGGGGGTGCCCTTCATCGAGCGCTCCATCTTCCTGGACCACGATCCCGGCCGCGCCACGGTGGACCGCCAGTTGACCCAGTTGGAGCGCGTGGCACAACGGCACGGCCATGCCATCGCCATCGGCCATCCCCGGGACGCCACCATCGCCGGCCTGACCGACTGGCTGCGCGCCGCCCAGGCGCGCGGCCTGGCCCTGGTGCCGGCCAGCGCGGTGCCCCGGTTCGCGCGCCTGGCGTGACCGGGCAGCGGTTCTCATGATGGCGGGGCGGCCTTTGATCTTTGACGTCCAACCTCTCCCGTCGGGGGCGCGGCGCACCGTTTCCAGGAGAGGCGG
>JANQGN010000040.1 GCA_028277295.1 Rhodospira sp. | reverse complement strand
TTCACTTTTTAAGGGCTTCATCCTGAGGAAGCGGAGCGACCGAAGGATCTCCATCGCGTGCTCCGGTCCTCTCGGAAGGCGCTTCTTAAACGATCGTCCATCCGAGCCCGCTGCCCTGGCGCCCCCAGCGCATCGCTTGACAAGGCCGGGACGCCCGCGCACCTTTGGCTTGTTGGCTGGGGAGCGCGTCCCGAGGTGACAGCCTGTGTCTCGCGCGAAACCGGCCAAGGCGCCCCGTATCAGGGATGGCGCGCCAGACGGACGTGGGCCGGCCAGGGATTGACCAGCGGCCTCCCCCTCGCGCCGCTGGCATGACCTCGCATTGGGACCGCGGTTCCCCGCGGCATCGAGCCACCCCAGTGACCAAGACACTGACCAAACCACTGACCAAGACAGTTTGCATCAAGACCTACGGCTGCCAGATGAACGTCTACGACTCCGCTCGCATGGCGGACGTTCTGGCGCCGCTGGGGTATCGGCCCGTGGAGGAGCCGGCCGAGGCCGACATGGTGCTCCTCAACACCTGCCACATCCGGGAAAAAGCCTCCGAGAAGGTGTTCTCGGAGCTGGGGCGCCTGCGTCAGTTGCGCCAGGCCCGCGAGGAGCGGGGCCTGGGACGCATGGTCATCGGCGTCGCCGGCTGCGTCGCCCAGGCGGAAGGCGCCGAAATGCTGACCCGGGCGCCCTGGGTTGATCTGGTCCTTGGTCCGCAGGCCTATCATCGCCTGCCAGAGATGGTGGCCCGCCTGGCCCGGGAGGGAGGCGCTCAACTGGACACCGACTTCCCGGCCGAACCCAAGTTCGATCACCTGCCCGCCCCGGGGCCGCGCGGTCCCTCGGCGTTCCTGTCCATACAGGAGGGGTGTGACCGCTTCTGCACGTTTTGCGTGGTCCCCTATACCCGAGGCGCCGAGTACTCCCGCCCGGCCGCCGCCATTCTCGACGAGGCCCGCGCCCTCGTGGACCAGGGCACCATTGAACTCACGCTGTTGGGCCAGAACGTCAACGCCTATCACGGCGCGGGGCCGGCCGGCGCCTCATGGAGCCTGGCCCGCCTGATCCGGGCGCTGGCCGACATCCCCGGCCTGACCCGCATCCGCTACACCACCAGCCACCCGCGCGACCTCACGGACGACCTGATCGCCGCCCACGCCGAGGTGCCGGCCCTGATGCCCTTCCTGCATCTGCCGGTGCAATCGGGGTCGGACCGCGTGCTGCGCGCCATGAACCGGGGCCACACCGCCGACGCCTATGTGACCCTGGTGGACCGCCTGCGCGCGGCCCGGCCGGATCTGGCCCTGTCCTCAGACTTTATCGTCGGCTTCCCGGGCGAAACCGACGCGGAGTTCGAGGACACCCTGTCGCTGGTGGGCTCCGTGGGCTTCATCCAGGCCTATTCGTTCAAGTATAGCCCGCGTCCGGGCACCCCGGCCGCGGCGATGCCACGGCAGGTGCCCGAGGCGGTCAAGGCCCAGCGGCTGGCGCGCCTGCAGGAGGTGCTCAATACCCAGCAGATCCTGTTCAACCGCCGGTGTGTCGGGCTGGAAATCGACGTGCTTCTGGATCGCGCCGGCCGTCGCCCCGGCCAACTGCTGGGGCGCAGCCCGTGGATGCAGCCGGTCCACGTCGCCGCGCCAGCCGCCACCCTCGGCCGCGCGCGGCGGGTGCTGATCGTCGACGGCCAGCCCAATAGCCTGGCCGGGCGCCTGGTGAGCCCCGAGATCCCCCCGGACCAGGTCGCGAACGCCGGCCCGGGCACGGCGAGGGCCCTGGCGTGACTGCTACCGCCGCCCGGGTGACACGCACCTATGCCGACAATGGGGCCTTGCAGGTGCTGTGCGGCCCGGGACACGAGAACATGGAACGCCTGGAGGCCCGATTGGGGGTCACCTGCCACACCCGGGGCAACGAGGTGACGCTGAGCGGAGACAGCGAACCCGTCGAGATCGCCGCCCGCGCCCTGGATGCCCTCTACGACCGCGCCCGCGCCGGCGAGGACGTGACACGCGCCGACCTGGAGGCCGCCATCCGCCTGGGCCGGGCTCCGGAGACGCGGGCCGGCCCGACCCCGGTGCTGCGCACGCGCAAACGCACCTTCTCGGCCCGCACGGCGGGCCAGGCACGCTATCTGCAAGCCATGGCGGCGCATGACCTGGTGTTCGGCCTGGGACCCGCGGGCACCGGCAAGACCTTCCTGGCGGTGGCCCAGGCGGTGGCCCTGAAGATGCAGGGCGCGGTGGAACGCATCGTGTTGTCGCGGCCAGCCGTGGAAGCGGGTGAGCGCCTGGGCTTCCTCCCCGGGGACCTGCGCGAAAAGGTGGATCCCTACCTGCGGCCTATTTACGACGCGCTCCACGCCATGTTGCCCGGCGACGAGGTGATGCGCCGCCTGGAAGCCGGCGAGATCGAGGTGGCGCCACTGGCCTTCATGCGTGGGCGCACCCTGTCCAATGCCTTCATCATCCTCGACGAGGCCCAGAACACCACGCCGACGCAGATGAAGATGGTTCTGACCCGCATGGGGGAAAACGCGCGCATGGTCGTCACCGGCGACATGAGCCAGGTGGATTTGCCGGCCGGCGCCAAGTCGGGTCTGCGCGATGCCCTGGAGACCCTGGACGGCGTCGAGGGCATCGCGGTGGTCCACTTCGACCATCACGACGTGGTGCGCCACGACATGGTGACACGCATCGTGCGCGCCTATGAGTCCCGCGACCGCGGGCGCGTGACACGCACATCCGAGGCGAGGGATCCCCCATCATGACCACCCCCGATCATCCCGACCCGCCGCCACGACAGCCCCCAGCCGTCACCCTGGCGATCGACGTGATGCTCGAAGCCGCCGCCTGGCGCGCCGCCGTGCGCGGTGTCGAGGCGCTCTGCCGGCGGGCCGCCGAAACCGCCGCGCGCGCCGCCCTGCCGGTCACGCCCCTGGCCGGCGCGGCGGTGCTTCAAACGCCCGGGCTCGCCCTGTGCGTGGTGCTGGAGGACGACGCCGCGGTGGCCGCCCTGAACAAGGCCTATCGCGGTCAGGACCGGCCGACCAACGTGCTGGCCTTCGCCGCCCTCGAGACCGCCGACGGCACGGTGGTGCTGCCCGGCACGGACCAGGGCGACACGGCCAACGACGCGGCGGACCTGGACGATGACGAGCCGGCGCATCTCGGCGATGTCATCGTGGCCTTCGAGACCGCCCGCGACGAGGCGGCGCGCGACGATCGGTCGCTGGCCGACCATCTGACCCACCTGGTGGTGCATGGCGTGCTGCACCTGCTGGGCCACGACCACCGCGACGACGCCCAGGCGGCGGTGATGGAGGCCCTGGAAATCCGTATCCTGGCCAACCTCGGCGTCGCCAATCCCTACACCGACATCGAGGCCCACGTCGCGCCCCCGTCGCGTGCCACTCTTACCCCCGGGACCTGAGCGTCGCCCCTGCGGCGCAGGCCAGCCGAGCCCATCCTCGCGATGGCGGTGGCGACGCCCCACGGGTCAAGGGACTGAAGACGATGACCAACGACACGCCTAGACGATTGCCGGACCCGACACCGGAGGACGCCGGCGCCTCCGCCGACGACGACCCCGCGCCATCTGACCCGCTCCACCCCGGAGCGGGAGCCGAAACCGGCGGCGCCGGAGCCGCCGCCGATGGCCTCGGCGGCTGGCTGAAGGGCCTGTTTCGCGGCCTGGGCAATGGCCTGGGCAACGGAGACGGGTCGTTGCGCGACACCCTTGAGGAGATCATCGAGGAACGCGCCGAGGACGAACTTCCGATCGACAGCCACGAGAGGTTGTTGATCACCAACGTACTGCATCAGCGCGGCATGACAGCCGAGGACGTGATGATCCCGCGCCCGGACATCGTCGCCCTCAACGAAACAGCCAGCCTCGCGGACATCGCCCAGGTGCTGGCCCGCGCCGGCCATTCCCGCATGCCGGTCTACCGGGGCACGCTGGACATGATCCTTGGCATGGTGCACATCAAGGACCTGATCCCCAACCTGCACAGCGGCCAGCCGGCGGACCTGACCGCCCTGGCGCGCCCGGTGCTGTTCGTCTCGCCCAGCATGCGGGTGCTCGACTTGCTGCTGGAAATGCGCCTCAAGCGAACGCACATGGCCCTGGTGGTGGACGAGTACGGCGGCGTGGACGGCTTGGTGACCATCGAGGACCTGGTGGAACAGATCGTCGGCGAGATCGAGGACGAGCATGATGTCAGCGCGGAACCCGAGGTGATCGCCCAGGACGACGGCTCGGTGATCGCCGACGCCCGCCTGGATCTCGACGCGTTCGAGGAACGCTTCGGCGCCTTCCTCATCGACGACGAGCGTGAGGAAACCGACACCCTGGGAGGGCTCGTGTTCCGGCTGGCCGGACGGGTTCCCAGCCGGGGAGAGTTGATCGTCCACGACAGCGGCATGGAGTTCGAAATCCTGGACGCCGACCCAAGACGCGTGAAACGTCTTCGGCTGCGCAATCTTCCAGACCCGGCCCACCCGCCCGGCCACGCCCGCAACGGCGGGACCAACGGCACATGATGGCCCGCCTGGCGGCGGTCGTGCGCGGCCTGCGCGGCTGGCGCCGCCACGGCACCGCCACCCTGCTGGGCGTGGGCGCGGCCCTGGCCCTGCCGCCCACCCACCTGGTGCCGGCCCTGCTGGTCGGCCTGGTGGGCTTGGTGTGGCTGCTGGATGGCGCCCGGCGCTGGCGCGGGGCCTTCGCCGCCGGCTGGTGGTTTGGTCTCGGCTGGTTCGCCGTCGGCCTGCACTGGATCGCCCATGCCCTCCTGGTCGACGCCGCCCGCTTCGGCTGGATGGTCCCCCTGGCCATCGGCGGACTGGCGGCCGTGCTGGCGGTGTTCACCGGCCTGGGAACCGTGCTGGCCGGGCTCTGGTGGCGGCCCGGCCGGCCGTCGCGGATCCTGGTGCTGGCCGGCGCCTGGACCCTGGCCGAGGCGGTGCGCGGCTGGGCCTTCACCGGCTTTCCCTGGAACCAGCCGGCCACGGTGTGGATGCCCTGGCTGGCCCCCTTGCAGGCGGCGGCGGTGATCGGCGCCCTGGGTCTGAGCGCGCTCACCGTGCTGGCGCTGGCGGCGCCGGCGGTGCTGGCCGACGCGGGGGCACCCCGCTGGCGGCGGGGCGGACTGGTGGCGCTGGCGCTGGCGGCGCTCCTGGTCCCTGTGGCCTGGGGCCAGGCCCGGTTGGCGCGCCTGGACCCGCCATCCGTCGAGGGAATGCGGCTGCGGCTGGTTCAGCCCAACTACACCCAGGCGGAGAAATGGGACCCGACCCGCCGCGACCTGAACCTGCTGGATCAGGTGGAGATGAGCCGCGCGCCGGGCTTCCAGGCGGTCACCCATGTGATCTGGTCGGAGACCGCGTCCGTCTTCGCCTTGACCACCGACGCGGAGCGGCGGCGCCTGGTGGCCACGGCCGCGCCGCCTGGCGGCCTGCTGCTGACCGGCGCGCCCCGGGTCACGCCCCCCGGCCATGACCCCTTTGAGGTCTGGAACAGCCTGGTCGCCTTGACCCCCACCGCCAGCGTCGCCGGGGTCTACGACAAGCATCACCTGGTCCCCTTCGGCGAGTACGTGCCCTTCCGTGACGTGTTGCCGATCGACAAGATCACGCCGGGCGGCGCCGACTTCACCCCCGGATCGGGACCGCGCACCCTGCGCCTGCCCAAGACGCCGGCGCTCTCGCCCTTGATCTGCTACGAGGTGATCTTCGCCGGCCAGGTGGTGGACGGCAGGGACCGGCCAGCCTGGATGGTCAACGTAACCAATGACGCCTGGTACGGCCTCAGCCCCGGTCCGTTTCAGCATTTCGCCAGCGCCCGGTTGCGCGCCGTCGAGGAAGGCTTGCCGCTGGTCCGCGTGGCCAACACGGGTATCTCGGCGGTCATCGACCCCCTGGGGCGCGTCACCGGGCGCCTGGACCTGGGCACGCGCGGCGTGCTCGACGCGGACTTGCCGCGGGCCCTTCCGCCGACACTGTTCGCCCGCCTGGGCACGCTGGCGCCGCTGGCTCTGGCCGTGGCCCTGCTGGCGGCCGGCGTTTCCATGGGTCTTTGGGCTGGGCACCGCGCCCGCGCCGCGCCCAGGCGGTCTTGAAATACAGTTCGCGCGTAGCTGTATTAAATCTCAGGGCTTCCGTGTTGACCACCGTGTCGACCCGCGCATATTGTCGAGATCTCGAAGCCGTTGTTCGGGGCGCGGGACGCGTATTCCCACGGTCAATGAGGGGATTCATTGGCCCACGGGAAAACCGCGGTTCGGCTAGGTCATCCAACCGATGACGCGAAGGGCCTCCTTTGCATCGTCGTCTTGGTCGGAGATCAGGAGAACCGACGGCCGGCCCAGGATGGGCCAGCGGTCACGCGAAGGGGTTGGCAGCACCACACCGTCTGACAACCATGCGGGCCAAGGGGGAACTGGCCCACAGCGGGGAAGTGACGAACATGGCGGAACACC
>JANQGN010000002.1 GCA_028277295.1 Rhodospira sp. | reverse complement strand
AGCAACATGATCGCCAACGCCACCGGCTGTTCCAGCGTCTATTCGTCCACCTTCCCCTTCACCCAGTACCGGGATCCCTGGGTCAACAGCCTGTTCCAGGATACCCCGGCGGTGGCCAAGGGCTTGTTCGAGGGGGTGAGCGCCGACGCCCTGGTGGAATACAAGGCCCAACGCATCGCCGAGCTGGAGTTGGCCGACGCCTACGATCCGGCGCGCCATGACGGCTTCTTCCGCCACTTCGGGTGGGATGGCTTTACCGCCACCGAGCGCATGCGCCTGCCCACCGTTATCAGCATGGGCGGTGATGGCGCCACTTACGACATCGGCTTCGGCGCGCTGTCCCGGGTGCTGGCCACGCGCACGCCCATCAAGGTGGTGGTGCTGAACACCGGGGCCTACTCCAACACCGGCGGCCAGGCGTCCACGGCCAGCCTGACGGCCCAGGACTCCGACCTGTCACGCGTCGGCGCCGCCCATGCCGGCAAGGAGGACGGCCGCAAGGAACTGGCCCTGATCGCCGCCTTCCACCCCCGGGTGATGGTGGTGCAGACGGCCATCGGTCTTCAGGCGCATTTCCTCAAGAGCATCCTGGCGGCGCTGACCCACACCTCGTCCCCGGCGGTCCTGGATATCTACACCCCGTGCCAGGGCGAGCAGGGCATCGGCGACGCCGTGGCCAGCGAGCATGCCCGTCTGGCGGTGCGCACCCGCATCTGTCCAGTGTTCGTGCATGATCCGGAGGCCGGGGAGTCCATCACCGAGCGGCTGTCCCTGGCCGGCAACCCGGACGTGGATCAGGACTGGGCAATGCAAACCCTGTCCTACACCGACGCCGAGGGGCAGGCACAGCTCATGGAAGTGCCGGTGACGCCCGCCGACTTCGCCCGCCAGGAGGGCCGCTTCCGCAAGCAGGTCTCGGCCCGGCCGTTGGCCGACGATGTGGCCGGCGTGCCGGTGCACGCTTACATTGACCTGCCGGAGGAGGAGCGCGCGGGCAAGACGCCGTTCTCCTGGGATGTCCAGAACGGCGCCCTGGTCAGGCTGCCGGTCTCGGCGCCCATCGTCCGCCTGGTGGAGGAACGCCGCCGGCATTGGCGCCTGCTCCAGGCCCTGGCCGGGCAGGACCTGGCGCGACTGCAGGCCAGTCACCGCGACGAGATCGAGGCTCTGAAGGCCCAGGCCACCCAGGGCGGCGAACTGGCGACGGTGTGATCCTTAAGCGGCCCGAACCCCGCCGGGAACGGCGGGGTTCGGCAGCCGGACGAGGCTAGACGAGCACACGGTGTCGCCTCTTGCGATCATCGGCTCACCCCTCGGCCCGCTGCGCCACCTCCCGCCGCCGATTGTGCGAAGGCAGGTGAATACCGCATTCGGTCTTGGTCTGACCGCGCCAGCGGCCGGCCCGCGCGTCCTCGCCCGGCGCGACGCGGTCGGAGCAGGGCATGCAGCCCACCGAGGCGAACCCGTCGGCCTCCAGCGGGTGGCGGGGCAGGGCGTGGACGTCGTAGTAGCGCAGGATGTCGGACCGGTCCCAGCCGGCCAGAGGGTTCAGCTTGACGCGCCCGTCCACCATCTCCACCGACGACAAGCCCTGCCGCAGCCCGCCGTGATGGCGTTTGCGGCCATTGATCCAGGCCGCGAACCCCTGTAAGCCGCGCTCCAGCGGCGCCACCTTGCGGGCATGGCAGCAGGCGTCCGGATCACGCGCCCACAGGGTGCCGTCCGGATCCGCCTCGTCCAGATCCACGGGATCGGGGCGCAGGATGCGCACGTCGCGCAGACCCAGGTGGTCCACAAGCTGGTCGCGGTAGCGCAGGGTTTCGCCAAAAAGCTTACCTGTGTCCAGGAACAGGATCGGGGTGGTCGGGTCCACCTGGGCGACCATGTGCAGCATCACGGCCGATTCCGTGCCGAAGGAGGACACGACGGCGATCTCGCCGGGGAACCACTCGCGAATGGCAAGGTCCAGCATGCGCCCCGTGGACAGCCCGGCGGCGCGGTGGAGAGAGTCGCGGACCGGTCCCGGCCGTGGGTGGGGGAGTTGGATCGGCGTCGGGCTCATGCGGCATCCTCCCGGCGGGCGGGCGGGACGTGCCGGCGCAGTGCCGGAATGGGCGCGCGGCCGTCGCCGGTGGGCTGATAGACGGCATCGAACTCGGCCAGGGCGGCGCGCCACAGAACCTCGGCGTTCGGGTGATCGAGTTCCACGGCGTCGACACCGCATCGGGCCAGGAAGGCCAGTTGATCGCGCAGCACCTCCCCGGTGGCGCGGATCTGACCCCGGAAGCCGTGGGTCTCGCGCAACTGGCGGGCCTGGGAGTAGGCGCGGCCGTCCTTGAACGCGGGCAACGTCAGGGCGATCAGACTCAACCGGTTCACGTCGCCCACCAGGGTCACCAGGTCGGTGACCTCGGCGTCGTTGGGCAGAGCGACCCCCAGGGGCGCGCCGCGCGCGGTCAGGGCCCCGCCCTCGGCCTTCATGCGGTCCAGCGACACAAGCACCGGACCGGTGGCGGGCAGGGGCTGGTCGTCGGCCACGGCAACCCAGGCGTCGGCGACGACTTGGCCGTTCTCAAGCAGCGGCATGCAAGGTCTCCTTGAAGGGGCCTGTGCCGACGCGGGACACGGTGTCGATGAAGCGCTCGCCTGGCGCGCGGATGGCCAGATAGGTGTCAACGAAGCCGGCGATCAGGTCGACGGCGCGCTCGGCGGTGACCGCCGGGCCAACCACCGTTCCCAGCGCCGCGTCGTCGTCGGCGCGACCGCCCAGGGTGACCTGATAGAGTTCCTCGCCGCGCCGATCGACGCCCAGGATGCCGATGTGACCCACGTGATGATGGGCACAGGCGTTGATGCAGCCGGAGATGTTGATGTGCAACTCGCCCACCTCCTGGGCGCGGTCCATGTCGGCGAAGCGCCGGGTCAACGCCTGGGCGAGGGGGATGGAGCGAGCGTTGGCCAGGGAGCAGTAGTCCAGGCCCGGGCAGGCGATGATGTCGCTCACCAGGCCGATATTGGGGGTGCCCAGCCCGGCCGTGTCCAGCGCCCGCCAGAGCGCCGGCAGGTCCATCAGTCGCACATGGGGCAGGACGAGGTTCTGCTCCCGGGTGACGCGGATCTCACCCCGGCTGAAGTGCTCCGCCAGGTCGGCCAGCCGGTCCATCTGGCTGGCCGTGGCGTCGCCCGGGTGCTGGTCCGTGGCCTTCAGCGAGACATTGACGATGCCGTGGCCGGGCACCTTGTGGGGGGCCACATTGGCGCGGATCCAGCGGGCCAGGGCCGGTTCGGTGGCCTCGCCGATGGCCTCGGCGACGCTGCCCGCCCGCGCCTCGTAGGCCGGCGGCGCGAAGTGGGTGGCGACGGCCGTCACGGTGTCGTCGGACAGCGCGAGGGGGCCATCACGCAAGGCCGCCCATTCGGCCTCGACCTGACGCCGGAAAACATCGATCCCCAGGGCGTCCACCAGGATCTTGATGCGCGCCTTGTAAATATTGTCCCGGCGCCCATGCAGGTTGTAGACGCGCAGGATGGCTTCCAGATAGCTCAGCAAGTCCTGGCGCGGCACGAAGTCGCGGATGGTCTTGCCGATCACCGGGGTGCGACCCAGGCCACCCCCCACGAGCACCTCATATCCGATGGTGCCGTCCTCGCCCCGGCACAGGCGCAGGCCGATGTCGTGCACCTTGATGGCCGCGCGGTCGCTGGTTGCGCCCGTGACCGCGATCTTGAACTTGCGCGGAAGGAAGCTGAACTCGGGATGCAAGGTCGACCACTGGCGCAGGATCTCGGCGGTGATACGCGGATCCTCGATCTCGTCGGCGGCCACGCCGGCCCAGGGGTCGGCGGTGACGTTGCGGATGCAGTTGCCGCTGGTCTGGATGGCGTGCATCCCCACCGTGGCCAGGTCGGCCAGGATGTCGGGCGCGTCGGCCAGCCGGATCCAGTTGTACTGGATGTTCTGGCGGGTGGTGAAATGGCCGTAG
>JANQGN010000204.1 GCA_028277295.1 Rhodospira sp. | reverse complement strand
CGGGGTGGCGGCCCAGGCGGCCGCCTGGAACGGGCCGAGGCGCCGCTCCAGGGCGCGGGAGGTCGTCTCCAGGGTGCGGAAGTCGCGATAGGGCGTGTGGACCTTGAGTGTCTCGGGATGCACCTTGTTGATCGCGATATGCATATGGAAGTTGTCGGTGTTGATGTGGGTGCCGGCGATGTACTGATGCGCGCCGAAGCCCAGGGCCTCGGCGTAGGCGCGGGCCATGTCCTTGAGGGCCGCGCCGGTCAGCTTGGGGCGGTCCTCGGCGCGGAAGGAGACCACCAGGTGATAGGTCTTGTCGGCGACGGCGGGTTTGCGCTGGCGGACGGCCTCGATCTCGGCGAGGGCCGGTTCCAGGTCGGCCGGCGTCTGCCCGGCGTCGCAGTTGGCGATCCACAGGCGGTCGAGCTTCTCGCCCTGTTCGGGGGCGGCGGCGATGTAGTGGGCCAGGCGCGTGTAGTCGTCGGCCACGTCGGACTTCTTGGCGATGCGGTGGGCGATCATGGCGCGCGGCGCGGCTGGAGCTGGGCGCGCAGGGCCACGGCCGCCGCCTTGAGCGCGGCCTGGCAGGTGGCGATGTCGGTGGCGATGGCCTGCAATTGCGCCTGGAGCGTGTCGTCCGGGGCCTCGTCCAGGGCCAGCTTGAACAGGTTGCCCAGGCGCGCCTGGTCGGCGTTGACGCGCATCAGGTCGCGGATGGCATCCCATCCGGCCAGGCTGTCGGCGGCCGGCAGGGGCTGGGCCATGAGCAGGCGGCGCAGCACCTCGGCCTGCGACAGGTGGGTGCGCGCGGCCAGCTCCTTGAGGCGGGCGGCCTCGGCGTCGTCGAGATAAGTCTTGGCGGGATGGCGGGCGGACGGCATGGGCGCGTCCCCCGCTCAGAGGCCGGGCGCTCGATCGCGTGACGATGTGCGGGAGGGTGCCGGCGCCAGGCCGAGGGCGGTGCGTTGCAGGGCCTTGTAGAGATCGTGACCGGCGCGGATGTTGCGCTTGCGCTGGTCGATGACGCGCTTCTCGTCGTCGTCCAGGCGGGACTTGTCCTGGTTGAGCAGGCGGGCGGCATGGGCCGAGAAGAACTGGCGGGCCTCGTCCCGGGGCAGGTCGCCGGTCCGGTTCTTGGGCAGGGAGTGCTCCTCGTCGACCTGGCGGTAGGCGCCGGGATCGGCGACCTTGCCGAGCAGCCGTTCGGCGGCCTTCATCTCGGCAAGGGCCGCCGTCAGGCTGTCGCGCATGGCCGGGCTGTTGGCGTACTGCTGGAGGTCGTTCTCCAGGAAGCGGCGTTCGGTGGCCAGGATCAGCGACAGGTCGCCGCTCTGGCCCACGTCCTTGAGGTCTTGCAGGATCGATCCGCGCAGCTTGGCCCGGCGGCGGGCTTCCGGCGTCTTGTCCACCTCGTTGGTAAGGGTTTTTTCCCGAAGGAACCGGCGATCAATCCTATCGATCAAGCCAGTCTTTTCCATAGCGTTTCTCCGCTGTTTCGGTCCTCAGACCCTTTTGTTTGATCCAGTCGGCGCCGTTGACGTTCTTGGCCGCCATCAGCGCGTGCGCGGGGATCTCGGCCAGGCGCAGCCAGGCCCAGGCGGTCGCTTCGTCACCCGCATCGTCGGCCGCTTCGGATTCGCAGATGTAGATCGCGTTCTGAGACAGACCCGCGCGCTCGTCTTCGGTGAGGTAGCTTTTCGG
>JANQGN010000201.1 GCA_028277295.1 Rhodospira sp. | reverse complement strand
GCGGTGCCTTGGACCCGAAGGCCAGTTGCCACAGGCCATAGCCGGCATTGACGCGCGCACGCACGCCGTACAGGAACTTGTCCCGCATGAAGACGGTCTCATCGGTCTCACTGGTCAGGGCCGTCAGGTTGACCCTGCTCCAAAACGGTGGACACCTCCGTTAAGCTCCCTCGGGAGCGGAGAGGTGGACGATGACGAGCAAGACACGTCGGTCCTTCACGGACCGCAACTATGGTGTTTTCGTGCCATCGACAGTTTCGTGAGGATATATGTCCGCACGCCGAACGATGGGTGACACATACCCAAGCAGCACAACCACGGCGCCGGCAACTCCAAGTGAAACGAACAGCCATCGCACGCCTATAAATTCACCAATTGGCATCACGATGATGAGTCCAATCGGCGCGCTCATACCCATCAATGTGTTGAGTAGTGACAATACGCGCCCCTGAAGATTGTTCGGCACCGTCGTTTGCAGGATCGTGATGAAGGGGGCGTTGCCCATCGCAAAGGCGGCCGCGGCAACCGTCCAAGACAAGACGGCCAACCAGAAAACATCGGTTGGTGCAATCGCGGTAAGAGAAATCGCCAGGCACGCTATACCGAAACCGCAGAACATCCAAAGAACACGCCGCTTTGGCGCCATGGCGACGATCACGGCACCACCGATTATCATGCCCAACCCGGACAAGCTTTCCATAATTGCGACTTCGCCTGGCCCACCACCAAAGTGCTCCTTGATCAAAAGGGGCACAAGCGTGAGCGTGGGGACGATCGCGACCATTATTGCAGCCACCACTCCGTAGAGCCTCAACAACACAGGGCTCGTCCAGACGACGGCGACGCCCTGACGGAACTCGGTCAGTATGCCGTCACGCTCCTCTGCGGTGTTCTTTATTTGCGGGATGGCGAATACAAGAAGCGGCATAATTCCAAGAAGAGCCGTCATGACGTCAATGCTCAACGCCCACTTGATTGGAAAAATACTAATTGCCAGCGCCCCGAGAGGAGCCGCGCCGATTGTTGTGATTCCCATAAGCAACTGATTCAGCCCGGCCGCACGGGGTAGGAAGTGTTCGGGGACCAGCATGGCGGTACTGGCGGCAACGGCGGGCTGCTGCAGGGCACTCATGGCACTGCGAACGAACATCATGGCGTACAGATGCCAGAGCTGCACACTCTCGAACGCAAAGAGCGCAATGACAACGACCATGCATAATGCGCTGATGGTATCTGCTATGAGGATTATAAGGCGGCGGCTGTATCGATCCGCCAGAACGCCACCCAGCGGTGCGAGCACGGCTTGGGGAAGAAGGGCCGCGAGACCGGCGTTAGCCAACGCTGCTACACTTCCTGTCGTATCCGCGATCCACCACATCAAGACAAACTGCGTCAAAGCTGTGCCGAGCAACGATAGATGCTGCCCTATAAATATAGACCAGTACCTCAAGCGCCAAGGTGTGCCTGGGGCCGTGCCGATATTGATTTCGTTCGCAGTATTGTCCATAAAAAACTCTCTTATATTTAGTGTGTTTTTGACCCTATGCTTGAAAGCCCCAAGTGCTCTTACTCAGATTTCTATCGCGGCGATCGGATTGTCTCGATGGATCCGGCGGCGCCGTTGTCCTGGTGCCCTCTGAACCTGGCCTGCGGCCCATACTGGGCGGACCTGAACCTCAAGATATCCCGTCCGAGCGATTGACCCCGGCACGACCAACCGGCCAAGCGGACCTGTCCACCTGGAGGAGATCCTCTGCCTCTACAGAAGGCCCGGACGCGGCCTCTGTGACGTGCCCTCAGTCCGCGCCAACGCCGATGTCAGTCACATCGCGAAAACTCTTCCGCGGAGGCCGCCTGCATACGCGAGTAGCGGCCCCCTTCCGCCATGAGGTCCGTATGGTCGCCCTGTTCGCTGACCCGGCCCTCTTCCAGCACAAAGATCCGGTCGGCGCCCGCGACCAGCGAAAGACGATGCGAGATCACGATCACGGTCCTGCCCCGGACAAGGTGCTCCAAAGCATGTTGCACAAGCCGCTCGTTGACCGTATCGAGTGCGGCGGTCGGTTCATCGAGCAGGATGATCGGGCTGTTCTTGAGGAACGCGCGCGCAATGCTGATCCGCTGACGCTCGCCGCTGGACAGGGTGGCGCCGTTGTCCCCGACCCGCGTTTCGTAGCCGTTTGGCAGGGCGCGGATGAACGCGTCGCATCCGGCGCGTTGCGCCGCCTCGATCACCTCGTCTTCCCCGGCCGTGGGGCGGGCCATGCGAATGTTGTTGAGGATCGTATCCCCGAACAGATGCACGTCCTGGAACACCACTGAAATCAGGGACGCCAGCTTCGCGGGAGGGATGCGTCGGATGTCGAGTCCGCCGATCAGGATCCTCCCCGCCCGCGGGTCCGCGAAGCGTTGCAGCAACTTCAGCAGCGTTGTCTTGCCCTGCCCCGACGGGCCGACGATCGCGCTCAGTTGGTTTTCGGGAAAGCGCGCGGTCACGTCGCGCAGAACTGTCCCTCCGCTCCCTTGATAGCCGAAGCTGACGCCTTCCAGAATGATGTCGAAACGATCCGGCTCGGCCGCGGGGTCGATGGCGACCTGATCGGGGACACGGCGCAAACTGTCAATGTTCTCAACGGCCTGTTCGAGCATGTCGAACATGTAAGTATAGAGCACAAGGTTCGACAGCGGTTCGCCGAAACGAGACAGGATCAGCAGGAAAGCGAGGAAAACAGCAAGCTCGGTCTCGCCCGTCACGACCAACCAGGCCCCGACGGCAAGTGAAACCAGCAGCCCAAGCTGTACCGTCACCGACATGAACAGCGTCGCACTCGTCGAGAGGTCGGTGTCGGCGGATTGTAGCCTCTCCAGCCGATCGATTTCGTCGGCGACCGGATGGTCGCGCAAGGACACCCCACTGGCCCGAAGCACCGGCAATCCCTGGGTATACTCCAGAACTTGCTGATGCAGGTCCTGATGCGCGGCATCGACCGCGCGGGCTGAGCGGCCGAAGGCCGGGCGGCGGCGATAATAAAAGTAGCCCAGCAACGGAAAGGTCAGGAACGAGATCAGACCAAGCCGCCAGTCGAACCCGAAAAGCGCAAGGCCAACCACCACCGGCGGCACAATCGCGAGGAGAATGGCGTTCGTCACCCCCAGGACCGCCGTCATGGTGTTGTCGACGCCCGTCAGCAGTTTATGGACCGTTGCCCCGGACTTCTCCCGCTGGATCATCTCCAAAGGGACGCTTCTCAGTTTGTAGCCCAGCTCGGTGCGCAGTTGTTGCGTGATGCGGATCATCCCGCCGTGGAACTCAAAGTTGTACGCGCTCCAACGCAGCGCGGCGGACAGGCCGAGTATCCCCCCCATTGCCGCCAGCCAGATCCCGGCCCGGTGCCAGTCCGTGTCCTGCACCAGCGCAACGGAGAGTGGGATCAGTAAGGCAAGGCAAAGCCCATGCAGGACGGCGGCCAGGGCAAGTTTACCAATGGCGCGGGAGAGAGCCGGGGCGCCTTCGCCGGCCACCTCCATGAGCCGCCGCCACGTGGTTGTTACGGGCGTAACACTGACCAGCGACAAACCGGACTCGCCCGATTTGTCGCCACCGCCGCTTCGTGGCGCCGACGCGGGTGCGCCGGCCTCCCCCCCTATCGGATTGCCCATTGCCGCGCCTCCTGATGCAGATGCCAGAGATCGGCATAAAGGCCGCCCGCCTTGACCAGGGCATCATGCGCGCCACCCTCGATGATGCGGCCATCCCGCATCACGACGATCTGGTCGGCGCCGCGCACGGTTTGCAGGCGATGCGCGATCATCAGAACGGTTTTCCCGCGCATCAGGCCGAACAACGCCCGGGTGATCGCGGCATCGTTTTCCGGATCGGCGAACGCCGTTGCCTCGTCCAGAACCAGGACGGGGCGATCCTGCAGTACGGCACGGGCGATGTTGATCCGTTGCCGTTGTCCACCCGAAAGAAAAATCCCGCGCTCGCCAGCCGACGTCCGATAGCCATTCGGCAGCGCCGTGATGAACTCGTGCGCTTGTGCGACACGGGCGGCGTCTTCAATGTCGCTGTCCGAAGCACCGGGCGAGCCGAAGCGGATGTTGTCGGCGATGGACCCGGAAAACAGGAATGTATCCTGAAATACAAAGCTGACGGTGCGAAGAAGCTGCGCGTCGGGCATGTCGCGGATGTCGACGCCGCCGATCAGGATACGGCCCGAATTGACGTCCCAGAATCGTGGAATCAGGCGCGCCAGCGTGGTCTTGCCCGCACCGGAGGGGCCAACCATCGCCGTCACCGTGCCGGAAGGCGCCACTAGAGACACGTTGGCCACGGTCGGGCCATCCGACCCGTAGCTGAAGGTGACATCCTCGAACCGTGCTTCATGGTCGCGCAAAAATTGCGCTTCCGTTCTGTTTTCGCGCTCCGGCAGGCTCAAGAGCTGGTGAATGCGTTTCACCGGCGAGGCGATTTTCTGTGTGGTGGATTGCAGGAACAGAAGAGGCATGACGGCCTCGCTGAGACCGGTGCTGACCAGCAGGAAGGCGACCAGCGACCCCGTCTCCAGCGATCCGCCCGTTACGAACCAGAGCCCAAGGGCAAGAACGACGATAAGAGCCGTAAGCGGATTGAGCAGGACCATCAGCAGGTTACCCGATCCGGCGACCTGACGGTACCATGCCGCCACGAACTGCGAGAAGCGGTCAAGAGCCTGCTGATATCGACCGAAGGAGGCATGACCGCCGTCGAATGTCCGTACGACCGGCATGGCCTGGAGGAACTCGACAATCGCGCCGCTGACCTCCTCACGAGCCTTGCCGTAGTCCCTGATCCGGTCGGCGGACCGCCTGGCGCTGATGGCGATCCAGCCCATCGCGCCCACAAGCAAGGCCAGCACCGCCAACGCCAGCCGCCAGTCAATCCAGACCATCGCGGCAATGGCGATCACCGGCCCGATCATCACCCTGGGATAAGACGGCGTGGTATCTGCGACGAAGCCGTGAAGCTCCCGCACGTCCTCGACGATCACTTTGGTTAGCGCACCGGCCCCCTGCGCCTGCCATTCGCCCAGAGAAATGCGCGAGAGTTTCTCCAGCAACCGCTCACGGAGCACGGTTTCCAGCCGAAAGGCCGCCAGGTGCGACTGTCGATAGGCAAGGACCATCGAGCCCATGCCAGCCAATGTCAGACCGCCAAACATCGCCAGGCCAGGCCAGAACGAGGTTCCATCCACGATGTGGGGGACGACGAAGAAGGCCAGCACCAGCAGTCCGACAAACCCCAGACCCGTAGACAGCGCAGAAAAAAACCAAACGCCGCGCATCCGGTTTCGTACAGGCGCCATGAGCTGCCAGACGGTCTGCTGTTCCATTGCGGCCTTCTGTTCCATCTCGGGGACACCTGACGCAGCGGCCGTCACCGCCATCGACAGGAACGCCTAATTTGTGAACCGGCTAGCCCGAATGACCCCCAATCGGAACGGGGTCATTCGGTAAAACCGACCAGATTTCAATGATATGTTTGCATACAAGGGAGGCTATTCGGCGCTGCGCCGAGAGTCGGCGCCGCGCCGTTTTCCAATCGGGGCGCGCCTCTTACGAGGCCCTGATGTGCAGGGTCCACGGCATGGTTTCGGGGACATCGGTCCAAGGAGACCGCGTGCGCTATCACGGTCAGCGCCCCTTGATCAGAAGTAGTAGCTGGCGCCGAGGACGAAGCTTCGGCCCTGGCCCGGTGCGCCCGCGGTGGCATCGTCCCCGCCAGGCACGAACGCCGGATAGTGGTAGCCGTACAGATCGTAGCGCTCGTCGAGAAGATTTTCGGCGCGGAAATAGATCTCCGCGGTCTCTGTGGAGAGCCCCAGGCGGACATCCAGTTTATGGTACGACGGGAGAAAGAAGGTGTTCTCGGCATCCCTTTCGCCCACATACTGATTGCGGATCGTGGTCGTCAGCAGCGGATCGTCAAACACCAGGAAGTCTGGCAGCACCTGCTCGTGCGACAGCGACAGGGCCCAGCCCCATTCCGGCACGCCCGGCACCTTGCCGCCCTCCTTGTACGCGGCGGTCACGCCAGCGGGCACGCCGGTGATGGTCGCATCGGTGTAGGCGAGGCTGCCGCCCAGCGTGAAGCCGTGGCCGATCCGCCACGCCGCATCCAGTTCGACCCCCTTGCTCTCGGTATCGAAGTTCTGGGGCTGGACGGTGAGGGCCAACGAGTTGTCCTCGTCCAACACATACAGATGGTCGTCCTTGCTCTGGGTCCAGAACACGGCGCCGTTGACCGACAGGTCGCCGCCCAGCCACTCCGACTTGACGCCGATCTCGTAGCTGTCGACGACCGCCGCCTCGTACGGCAGATCGGGTTGCCCCGTGGCGATGTTGGAACCGACCTCGCCCCAACCGCCCGACTTGTAGCCACGGGCGTAGGTGCCATAGACGGTGGCCTCGTCGGTCACGTCGTAGGACAGGGCCAGCCGGCCGGTGGTGTAGTCGTCGTCGAGCGATTGTTTGTCGGTGGCGAAGCGGAGCGGGCTGAACGGGTTGAAGTAGGAGTCGTTGGCCCGCCAGACGGTGTCGTAGGTCTTGTGCTCCCAGGTATGGCGCAGGCCGGCGGTCACCCTCAGTGTTTCGAGGATCGGATAGGTGACCTCGCCGAACAAGGCATAACTCTCGATGCTGAAGTCACGGTCGAAGGTGGCATTGAAGGGATTGGCCGGGTTGAAATTGTCGAAAGCGTCCCGCAAGTCGAAGGACGCATTGGAGCGGAAGTAGTTGGCGCCGGCCACCCAGAAAATGTCGTGCTCCGGCCGCGAGGACAGGCGCAGTTCCTGGCTGAACTCATCCCGGACCGTATGAAACGTCCGTTCACCTTCGGGCACGATCCCAAGGAGACGCTCCAACAGTCGGCCCTCGTAGAACGGAGCCGCGTTAGAGAGGTCGGTGCGGGTGTAGCCGCTGAACAGGGTGGCGATGGCGAACGGCAGCTCTTGCGTCAGCTCCGCCGAGACCCGGGTGGCCCATTTGGATTCGCTCACGCTGCCATCCCGCACATCGGTGACCGGATCGTCTCCATAGGGACGCAAGAGCACCGCATTCGCCGGATAGTCGGTGCGGGTCTCATGGTTGCCGATCAAGGTCAGCGTGGTCGTGTCGCTCGGCTTCCACAGCAGGGTGCCGCGCACGGCGATGTCCTCTGGTTCCGTCACGGGGTCGCCGGTGCGTGCGTTATCCACCCAATGGTCCATTGAGTTGTAGCGGAAGGCGAGGCGCCCTGTCAGGGTGTCGACGATGGGGCCGCTCACGGCGCCTTCCGTCATGTGGTAGTGCTGGGTGCCGATCTCGCCGCGGATGTAGCCCTCCAACTCTTCCGTAGGGCGGCGGGAGATGATGTTGATCGCGCCGGCCTCGCTGTTGCGGCCGTACAGTGTGCCTTGCGGTCCCTTCAACAGTTCGATGCGTTCGACGTCCAGGGTCTGTGAGAAGACGGCGGCCACGCTATTGGGCATGCCATCGACATAGACGACGACCGAACTGTCATCGCCGCTGGACGGGTACAGCGAGCCCACGCCCCGGATCTTGATGTTCGCCTTGTCAACGCCGGCAAAGCTCATGGCTCCGATCCCGGGCGTGGACCTGAAGGTGTCCTCCAGGCTCCTCGCGCCGCTGATCTCGGTTTCCTCGCCGCCGATGACCGTGACACTGAAGGGGACATCCCGAACGTCCTCTTCCGCGCGCCGCGCCGTCACCGTAACGGTATCCAGAACAACCGGACCGTCGGCCGCTGCGATCGACTCAGGTGGGGCGTCGTCCTGGGCAAGGGCCGGCGCGGCGGCCACCATGACGGCAAGCGGCACGGCCAACCCAGGCTCAAAGCGAACGGAGGAACGCCGCGCACTGCGGCGCGAAGGGGAGACGTGTCGTGTCATGGGCGGGATCATGAGGCTCGAGGGTGGGGTGTATTGCGGTTGCATCTTGATTGCATACGGTGGCGCCACGCCAGCTAGGAAAGGGAAACAGGCAGCTACGATCAGGAGATTCGGAACGTTTCGTGCCGTACCAGGGGAGATCGTGCCCGATCCGATGACGTCGCGCCGGTTCCGACCTCATCCGGCCCCGTCACAACCGCACCCCCGAACGAAAGAACACGCGTCTTGGACGCCGGGCGGGGGAACGCGGACGGCCAGGACGAGTCCGAAAGGGCATGGATCACGTCGGGTTTGAACTCAGGGCATTGAAAGCAATCGGAATAGCCGCATGCGCCACCGCACCCTGTCATGGTGCCAAACCTCAGGCCAATCAATGCCTTGGCGCCCACCTGCGGAATTGAGATTCAGATGGATGTGATGAAACCATCTTCGTCGTTGCCGCGCCGGACGCCGATCTGCGACGGCAGGCAGCCGTACTCGGTCCGGAAGACGGCCGCGAAATAGCCGGCGTGAGCATACCCGACGGCCTGGGCGGCCTGATGCACCGAGTATCCGTCGCGTTCAAGCAGCCGTCGCGCTTCGGTCATGCGTAGGGTCCGCACGGTGCCGGCGATGGTGGCGCCGAAGCGCTCCCGGAAGCCGGCCTTCAGGTAGCACTCGTTCAAGCCGACCCGGCGCGCCAACCGCGAGATGGTCGGTGGATCCAGCCACTCGGCTTGCAGGATGTCCATCGCCTCGTCCAGCGCCACCTGCCGGTGGCGGCCAAGCCGCGCGCCAGCACCGGCGATCTGCTCTGGCCCAGCCTCCGGCGCCAACAGGCGCGTCAGAAGATCCAGCGCCAGGGATTCCGCGTGCAGGCGCCCGCACGCGGTGTCGGTGTTCGCGTCCACGAGGGCGTCCGCGATGTTCAGAATCTGGCCGTTGATGGACGCAACACGCTCGTAGACCAGATCCGCGGTGGACAGGATCCGGCCGAAGGCCGGGTTGAACGCGCGCGGCCCATCCTCGCGCCACTCCTCGACCATATCGGCCGGGACGTTGACCGACAGCCCACGCATCCGCGTTCCCGCGGCGGCGCTCCTCCGCGTCGCGCCGAACTCTCCGGCGCGCAGCCAGACCTGACGATGCGCAACGTGCTGACGGATGCCAAAATCGGGGGCGGTGACATCGAAACGCCCGTCCAACATGATGCTAAAGCCAAACTGGTGTCCCAGCGAGGGGTAGGATTCCTCCATGTCCCCCCACAGGGTGTAGTCGCCGACACTGAGCGTGAGACCGTTGCGAAACTGGTGGAGGTCCATGCGGCCGGTGCCCAGGACCGGTTCCAGTTCCACGCTCAGGCGGGACCCGGCGCAGGCCCGAACCCTGAGGGCCTCTCGCACGGAGACCTGGTCGGTGTAGTACGCGCTCAGGCCCGCGAACCGGGAAGCCTCCGGCAGGACGCGGGCCGGCGCGTTGGCATCCGACGCCGCGACGGCGATGGCATTTCGGTCAGGGGGGACCCCATGGCCGGATCCGTTCGAACCTCGCATTACATCCATCGCCGCTGTCACCTTGACTCAGCAGAGTATCCTGGGCCGCAGGACATCGGCCCAGCTTCCCATACCCCTGTTGTGCAAATGATACGCATTCTCCTGCGGGAACCGCAAGGGCAACCCGTGCCCGAACCAGGGCAATCGGGTGAATAGAGCCTCGCTGAGCCCGAATACACCTCATGGAGTTTGATTTGCGTTTGCACATTCAATACTTCACTGTGAGACTGCGTCGTCAGACGCGGGCTCACAATCCAGGGCGGAGGATACTGAGCCTTGCTCTATATTGCTTGTATTGGGGCTGATCTGGCACCGGTTTCCGTGGACACCCATTTGTCCGATGGAGACCACCAGAGATGACAGCTGCCATGAAGAACACGGATATTTCTGATGATGTTGATGGGCCTGTGGTCAGCGAGGGCGGGCGCATCCCGTCCACGCTGTCTCCAGGCCAAGCCAAGGACACCGCGTCCGGCACATCGTCGGCGCCGGAAGTCCGGGGCGGCCCCCTGGGTCCGGGGCAGCGGTGGAGTGTCGCGCGCAAACGCGAGGTCGTGCTCCGTCTGCTGCGCGGCGAGAGCGTGGAGATGCTCTCCCGGGAACTGGCCGTGCCGATCTTCAAGCTCGAACACTGGCGCCAGAAGGCCGAAGGGGCCCTGGATCGGGCGCTGAAGGAACGGGAGGCTGACCCCGCCGATGGCCAGCTTGCCGACGCCCTGCGGCGTGTCGGCGAACTCAGAATGGAAAACGAGTTGCCGCGCATCATGCGCGACAATGGCCTCCTGTCGCCTCACCGGCCCCGGCCCCGGCGGCGCGACGCCAACCCCACGACCGTCCCATCATCATGGCGGCGCCGAACGTGATGTGGGCCACCGACGCCACCCAGATCCCCACCGTCCGGACGGTAAGGGCTGGCTGTTCGGCGTCGCCGAGCACTGGAACGCCGAGATGCCGGGCTGGCACGTCTCCAAGTCCGGAACCCGCTTCGAAGCCGTCCAGGCCCTGGACATGGCCGTCCGCGCCCAGTTCGGTCATCTCTCCAAGGACACCGCGCGCGGCGTCGCGCCATGACCATGGCAGCACCTTCATGGCCGACCACGTCCAGAAATCAGGTCGGCCTGTCCCCCAGCCACGCCTTCGTCGGCGAGCCCCAGACCAGCGGCGTCATCGAACGCCTGTTCAGGACGCTCAAGGAGCAGGTCGTCCATGGCCGCGTCTTCGAAACCATCGACGAGGTCCGACAGGCCGTCCGCCTCTTCGCCGAGCGATGATACAACGCCGAATGGCTCATCGAGAAAAACGGATACCGCGGCCCCCATGAAAAGCGCGCCGAATGGTTCGGCGGCTGTGTAACCTGATGTCTGGAAACTTCGTTCGTGGGGGCGTTCAGCGAGGCGCTGGGTGGGGTCATCGGACAGTTGAAGGTAGAGCCGGACGCCAACGAGATCACGACCGCAAAAATCCTCTGCCTCTTGTCCCGTCACAGGACGGACAGTCACCATCTCATCATGCAGACACGCGATGCAATCGGGCCCGGTTGTTCGCCCTTGAGGGCGCCCCCCTGGAGCTTGGTTCCGCCCGGCGGTATAGTCCGCCAGCGTCCGTTGCGGGCAAAGCGATCCGAGGTTTGCGTCCGTGCCTGTTCCTCCCCTCGACCACCTGAAGGCCGCCTTCGGTGCCGTGACCTGGCAGCGTGGCATGACGTATTACCGCGCCGGCCGGGCGACCGTCACGTCGTCCACCCGGGACGGCACGCATGTTGAAGGCCTGGTCACGGGCACCCCCTCGCGCCCCTACCGCACCTCGGCCCGGCTGGGGGTCGACCGTCACGGTCGGCCGACGCTGATCACCGACTGTACCTGTCCAGTCGGCCTGAAATGCAAGCACGCTGTCGCCCTGCTGTTGCAGGCGCGCGAGGACGGCGTTCTCCGCTTGGCCGAACAGGCCACGGCGGCGGCACTGGCTGTCCCGCCGACCAGATCGCCCGCACCAAAGGCCGCCAACGGTACCGAGGCCCTGTCGTCCGAGGTCCAGGACTGGTTGCGCACGCTGGAAGCCGCCGGCGAGACCGATTCCGAGGACTATCCGGAGACCGTCCGCCAGCGCCTGATGTATGTCTTGTATGTTCATGTCTGGCCCATTGGCACACGCGAGACCAGGGTGCGGGCGCTCTCCGTTCGGCTGTTGAAGGACGGGTCCTTCTCCAGTTCCGTCAACGCCTATGACCCAGCCAACGTGCATGGGGCGCAGGGCGGCGCCAAGTTCCTGCGGCCCTCGGACCGCAGCATCCTTGGCCGGCTCGCGCGCCTGCGCGGTGGCGGCCTGGGCATGGGGGAGCGGTCTTTGTCCGGAGAGCAAGGCGCCGCCATCCTGGAGGCCATCCTGGAGACCGGCCGCGCCCGCTGGGGTGATCTGTCGGGGCCGGTGATGGTGGCCGGCGAACCCCGCCCCGGTCGCATCACCTGGGCTGTGGCCGACGACGGCCGCCAGCGCCCCACCGTCGTGCCCGAGGCCGAGCCGGGCGAGGCCGATCCTTTGGCCGTGCTTGCCATGGCACCGCCCTGGGCCATCAGCCCCGATGCGGACGATCCGGGTCGGGTCGTCGCGGCGCCCCTCACGCTGTTCCTGTCGCCGCGCCGGCTGGCGGCCCTGTTGGACGCGCCGGCCCTGCCGCCCGATCAGGTCGAGCCCGTCCGTCAACGACTGGCCAAGGCCCTGGGAGAGGAGGTGGCGGCGTCCACGCCCGACGTGCTGCCGCGCGCTCTTGCGCCGCCCCGCACCATCAGGGACGCCCCGGTGCCGGGCCTGCGCATCTTCCCGCTGGAGGTGGAGCGGGACTATTATTGGCAGCGCTCCCGCACGGCACCGGGCAGGGAGACCCTGCGCCTGGCCCGGCCCTGGTTTCAATATGGGCCGGTCGCCATCAACGCCACCGAACCGGACGCCATCGTGACCCGCCGCGATGGCGACGGACTGGTTCAGGTGCGCCGCTCGAAAGCGCGGGAACGGGACGCCCTCAAACGGCTCTCCGCGTTGGGCTTCACCCGCGCCGGCAACCGGTATGACCTCACGGTGCCGATGGCCCACCGCGACGACCTGACGCTGTGGCCGGTGGAGGACCTGGACTCGGCTTGGCTCGCCGTTCTGCTGGACGACGTGCCGCAGTTGCGGGCCGAGGGCTGGATGGTGGAGGTCGCCGACGACTTCCCGCTTCGCCCCGTCCTGGTTGAGGGGGAGATCGAGGCCGGCCTGAACGAGGGCGGCGAGGGCTCCGGGATCGACTGGTTCGACCTCAGCCTGGGCGTGATGGTGGACGGCGAACGGGTGGACATTCTGCCCGCCCTGCTGGGCGTGTTGGACGGCATCCCGGCCGAAGCGCTGGACGATCTGTTGGACGACGTCGGCGAGGACATCGAAACCCTGAGCGTGCGGGCCGGGGACGGCCGCGTCTTCGTGATGCCGTTCGACCGTGTCAAGCCGATCCTGCGCGCGCTGGTGGACCTGTTGGGAAGCGACGCCGGCCCGGCCCATGCGGGCCGGCTGTCGGCGCTGGACATGGCCGACCTGACGGCGTTCGAGGAGGCGCTGGGCGACCACGGCGTCGCCTTCAAGGGGGGCGAGCGGGTCCGTGCCCTGGGCCGCCGCCTGCGCGAGGCGCATAGGTCCGCCCCAACCGTGACCCTGCCGCCGGCATTCACCGGCACGCTCAGGCCCTATCAGGCGGCCGGCGTGGCCTGGATGCAGATCCTGCGCGAGGTCGAACTGGGCGGCATTCTGGCCGACGACATGGGCTTGGGCAAGACCGTGCAGGCGTTGGCGCACCTGTCCATCGAAAAGGCCGAGGGTCGGCTTGACCGGCCCTCGCTGGTGATCGCGCCGACCAGCCTGATGGGCAACTGGCAGGCCGAGGCGGCCCAGTTCGCACCGCACCTGAAGACGCTGGTGCTGCAAGGACCGGATCGCAAGGCCGACTTCGGGCGTCTGGCGGAGCACGATGTGGTGTTCAGTACCTATCCGCTGTTGACCCACGACGCCGAGGTTCTGACCGGCCAGGACTGGCACCTGCTCATTCTGGACGAGGCGCAGGCGGTCAAGAACCCGCAGACCACGGCGGCGAAGACCCTGCGTCGCCTGACCGCCTGCCACCGGCTGGCGCTGACCGGCACCCCGGTCGAGAACAATCTGGGCGAGTTGTGGGCGCTCTATGACCTGGTGGCGCCGGGCCTGCTGGGCGACCGCAAGACGTTTACCAAACAGTGGCGCACGCCGATCGAGAAGCAGGGCGATACGGAGCGCCAGGCGCGGCTGTCGCGGCGGCTGCGGCCGTTCCTGCTGCGTCGGACCAAGGGCGATGTGTTGGCCGACCTGCCGCCGCGCACCGACATCGTGGAACATGTCACGCTGGAACCGGCCCAGCGCGCGGTCTATGAAGCCATTCGTCTGGCCATGCATTCCAAGGTGCGCGAGGCCATCGCGAAAAAGGGCCTCGCGCGCAGCCGGATCGAACTCTTGGAAGCGCTGCTGCGTCTGCGTCAGGTCTGTTGCGATCCGCGCCTGGTGGCGGGGGCGCGTCAGGCCGGCCGCGCCGACAAGGTGCGCGCCGCCGGCTCCGCCAAGCTGGACCGGCTGATGGAGATGTTGCCCGAGCTGGTCGCGGAGGGCCGGCGCGTGCTGCTGTTCTCGCAGTTCACCAGCATGCTGGATTTGATCGAGGCAGCGGTGATGCGCGAGGGCATTCCCTACGTCATGCTAACCGGCCAGACGCGCAACCGCACCTCTGTGGTCAAGCGGTTCCAGTCCGGATCGGTGCCCCTGTTCCTGATCAGCCTGAAGGCGGGCGGCGTGGGCCTGAACCTGACCGCCGCCGACACGGTGATCCATTACGATCCGTGGTGGAACCCGGCCGTGGAGGCGCAGGCGACCGACCGCGCCCACCGCATCGGCCAGGACAAGCCGGTGTTTGTGCATCGCCTGATTGCCGAGGACACGATCGAGGTCAAGATGCAGACCCTGAAGGACCGCAAGCAGGCGCTGGCCGACGGTCTGTACGATCCTGACGGCGCGACGCTCTTCGACATCAGCGAGGAGGATGTCGAGTTCCTGCTGGGCGGCGACTGATCCGCAACCCCTGTCGGTCCAAGATCCTGATCGGTGAGTCCAGAGTCGGAAAACGGGGGGCGGCCCTCCACCTTCCGCAGCCTGGGCGAAGGACGAAACGGCAGCGTCGGGCCCCACAGGCTTCATGCTGGCTGAAATAACGTCCGCTTCCTTCTGCATACCCCTCGAAAGCGGACGGTCCCTCCGTGAAGAGTTTCGGGCGCCGACAGGCGTACGAAACTCTTCACGGGAGCGGACGGACTGTGATGGGGCTGGGTCCGAGGCGATCTCCCGCGCGGCGATCACGCGCGCGGTCGACAACGGTCCGCCGGGGCACCCCGCCCGAGGGATCGCGGTGGTCACGGCAGGTCTCCTGGCTCGCG
>JANQGN010000505.1 GCA_028277295.1 Rhodospira sp. | reverse complement strand
TGTCCATGGTGAAGGTGACGTCGGGATGGGCCGCCAGGGCCTCCACCAGGGTCTCGCGGGGCAGCGCGCCGATCGACAGCAGGGTGGCCGGGGGAATGGAGTCCTCGGCCTCCAGTCGGGCGAAGATGGCGTTCATCCCCTGGATGTAGCGGCCCACGGCGGGCCGGTCCATGTCCAGCGCGCCCGAGGCCACCAGGGCCGCGTTCTCCCCCGTGGAGTGGCCCAGCAGCATGTCGGGCCGCACCCCCAGGGCGCCGAGCAGGTGGAACAGCGCCTGGTCGGCGCAGAACACGGCCTCGGACCCCGCGTCCACGGCGCGCAAGCGGGCCTCCAGCGCGTCCCGCTCGGCCGGCGCCAGCCCCAGCGGCGGCGGATACAGCAACTGAGCATGGGATTCGGCCCGTGCCTCGCTGAACAGACCCTGCAGGAAGTCCAGCCAGTCGCGCACCACCGGGAAGGCCAGGGCCAGGCCGCGCAACATGCCGGGGTACTGGGAGTTCTCACCCGGGAACAGGAAGGCGATCTTGCCCCCAGCACCGGGACCGACGAGCGGTCCTGAAGAAAAATACAAGCCACCGCGCGTCTTCAGGCGCTCCCGGCCGGGCTCGGCGGCCAGCCTGTCGCGCGCCTGGGTCAGCTTGGCGCGCAGATCGTCGCGGTCCCTGGCCACCAGCGCCAGCCGCTGCGGCCCCCGCTGCCCCTCGGGCGGCAGGGCGGCCCAGGCGGCCCGGGCCACGGCGGCGGGCGAGGACGCGTCCTCGGCCTGGGCTCGCAGCGCGTCGATCCCCGCCAGCACCCCATCGCGGTCGGCCGCCGCCAGCACGATCAGCTCGCCCTGCTCGGGGCGGCGCAGGCCCGGGGCGTTCGCCGGAAAGCGGAGGGCGGGCGGCAGGAACGCGGTGTCCGGGGCGGCGCCCTCGGGCCGGTTCGGCGCCTCCTCCAGGATCATGTGGGCGTTCACGCCGCCGAACCCGAAGGCGTTGATGGCCGCGCGGCGCGGAGCACCATGATCGCCATGCAGCCAGGGGCTGGCCTCCGTGTTCACGTAAAGCGGCGTTTCGGCCAGACCCAGGCCGGGATCCACCTCATCGCAGAGCGTGGGCGGCAGGGTGCGGTGATGCAGGGCCAGCGCCGTCTTGATCAGAGCCGCCGCGCCGGCCGCCGGGATGCAGTGGCCGATCATGGACTTGACCGAGCCGATGGGCACCGTGGGCCACTTTTCGCGCCGGCCGCCCAGGATCTCCCGCAAGGCGGTGATCTCGGTGCGGTCGCCGAGGGGAATGCTGGTGCCGTGGGCCTCGATCAGGCCGATATCGGCCGGGTCCAGTCCCGACTGCTGGTAGGCGCGGCGCATGGCCAGGATCTCGCCTTCCAGGCGCGGGGCCATCAGGCCCCCACCGCGCCCATCCGAGGACTGGCCCACGGCGCGGATGACGGCGTAGACGCGGTTGCCGTCGGCCAGGGCATCGTCGAGCCGCCGCAGGGCGACGATGCCCAGGCCCTCGCCCAGAACCGTGCCGTCGGCGCCCCTGTCGAAGGGGCGGATGCGGCCCGTCCGCGACAGCGCCCCCAGGCGGCAGAACACGGCGTAGACCAGCGGCGAGGTGGTGGTGTTCACCCCACCGGCCAGCATCAGGTCGGCGTGGCCATTGCGCAGTTCGTTGATGGCCGCCTCGGCCGCCATCAGCATGGAGCCACAGGCCCCATCCATGATGTAGTTCGGCCCCATCAGCCCCAGGCGGTTGGCGATGCGCCCGGTCATCATGTTGGGCACCAGGCCGGGGATGCTGTCGGTGTCGATGGGCGGCAGGCGGCCGTGCAGGATGCGCCGGATCTCCGCCAGGCGCTCCGCCCCGGTGTCCGGCGCCAGGGCGCGCAGCAGATCCTGCATCTGGTCCAGGATCCAGGTGTGCTGCAGGCCGTTGCTGTTGGCCCGATGCACATGGATGGCGTGACCAAGGATGATGCCGGTCCGCTCCGGGTCCGGCGCTCCCTTGGGGTAGCCGGCGTCGGCCAGGGCGTCGAGCGCCGCGCGCATGGCCAGGAACTGGTCGGGCTCGCCGCCACTGATGGACACCGGCATGATGCCGAAGGGACGCGGGTCGAAGCGGGACAGGTCGCGCAGGAAGCCGCCCCGCTGGGTGTAAATGCGCGAGATATCGTCGCTGTCGGGGGTCTCATCCAGGAAGTGCGGGTTGCTCAGCCAGTCGTCCGGCGCCTCGGCGACGGTGTCCACCTTGCCCAGGATGTTGCGCCAGAAGGCGGCGATGTCCGGCGCCTGCGGGAACAGCCCGGCCATGCCAACGATGGCGATGGGGGCCTGGGGATCGCGGGCGGTGGCGGCCATGGGCGGAGGTCCTGGTTTAGGGGGGCCTGGTCTACTCGGCCGCTTGCGGCGCGTCGCCGTCGGGCGCCGCCTCGGCGGGGGTCTCGGCCGCCGTGGGCATCGCCGCCGGCTGGCCGCCGGCCCATTGGCCGCTCAGGCGATTGAGCGCCGCGTTGCCCTGGGCCTGGAAGCCCTCGATCAGCAGCCGCGCCCGCCCCTGCCCGTCCAGCAGCGCGATGTCGCACAGAACGGCGGGATCGTCGGCGGCGGAGCGGATCCGCGCCCGCAAGTCCAATGTCGCCGGCAGCGGTCCGGCCCCGAAGCGCCGCAGCCGGTCGACAGTGGTGGGCAGCGCGTTCATCCCCAGGCGCGCCCGCGACCAGACGGACACCGCCTGGAAGACACCGTCCAGCAACGCCGGGTCGAACAGCCAGTCCACGCCCTCGGCGGCGGGCGGATAGAGCGCGCGGGGTCGGCTGGGGACCATGCGCCCGGTGAAGCCGTCCGGCCGCAGGTCGCCCAGGCGGACGATGGTCTGGAACACGGGGCCGTGGAACATCCAGTGGGTATAGGCCCAGGCCATGGCCGGGGCGGTCACCGCCCCCTGGGTGTCCGCCACCGACTCCAGCAGCCAGGCGATGTCCCCGGGCGGCGGGGCATCCGGCGGCGACCCAAGGACGGCGGTCCCCTGGTAGTGCGGGCGCGGCCGCCCACCCGGCCCGGCGCCGGTGCCCACGGTCAGGCGCAGCCGGTCGCCATCCATGGGCTCGGTCAGCAGCGTCGCCGCGAGCGTCCCGTCCGGCCCCTCCAGCGACAGCCCCTTGAACCAGCGCACGCCCTCCAGGGCGGCGACCGGGCGCGCCCCGCCCGCGTCCTGAAGCAGGGCGGCGGCCTCGGCCATCATCTCCATGACCCCGCAGAAGGGCATGACCGGCGCGTCGTCCAGCCGGTGCTGGTCCAGGGACGGCGCGGTCACCGGGTCCAGGGTCAGCGACAACCGGCGCACGCCCTTGGAGTCGGCGGGTGCCAGGACGGCCCCGGGCAGCATCGGATAACGGGCCTGGTCCATGGCTTCCTCGGGGACCTCCCCGGGGGCGGCGCCGGCTGGCGGCGGCAAGGCCCCGTGCGCGGCCTCCTGGTATTCCCAGGGGCTATCCCCGGCAATGATCTCCACGGCGTCCGGGCCGCCCTGGAGGATCTCCCGGGTCACCAGCAGGCGCCCGCCCTCCGGGTCGACCAGGCCCACACCGCGCGCCTCGAACTGGGCGCGGGTCTGGGCCGTGACCATGCCGGGACCGTGGCGGGTGCCCGCCCAGGGGCCCCAGTTGATGGCCGAGACCATCACCGTCTCCCCCCAGTGCGCCCGCAGCAGCCAGGCCAGCCGGTTGAGGGTCTCGTTGGCGGCGGCGTAGTCGGTCTGGCCCGGGTTGCCGTAGCGTCCGGCCACCGAG
>JANQGN010000457.1 GCA_028277295.1 Rhodospira sp. | reverse complement strand
CCGCTCCCCCACCCGGCCACCCACGAGAGTATCCTTGGGGTGGCCGGGTGGGGGAGCGGGCCGGTGCGGTTCGGCGGATGAGTCACACTCATCCGCCGCCAGTATGAGACCGACCAACAACGGGGAGCCATGTCCGTGGGAACCGACAGCCTGGGCCGTTTTGACTACATCATCGTCGGTGGGGGTACGGCGGGGTGCGTGCTGGCCAACCGGCTGAGCGAAGGGGGGCGCCACCGCGTGCTGGTGCTGGAGGCCGGCGGCGAACCCCGCAGCCCCTGGATCCCCATTCCGGCCGGCTTCTACAAGCTGCTGACCAATCCGCGCTACAACTGGTCCTTCCGCAGCGAGGCGGAGGCCGGCACCATGAACCGGGCCATCCCCATCCCCAGCGGCAAGGGGCTGGGGGGCTCCACGCTCATCAACGGCATGATCTGGGTCCAGGGCCAGCCAGCGGACTACGACGCCTGGGCGCGGATGGGCTGCACGGGTTGGAGCTTCGCGGACGTGGCCCCGGTGTTCCGGCGCCTGGAGCGCTATCGCGGCGAGGAGGCAAGCCAGCGCGGGCGCAACGGCCCGGTGGACCTGTGCGAGGTGGTCGAACGGCCGGCCGTGGGCCGGGCCTTCCTGGATGCCGCCGTCGCGGCGGGCCACGCGCTGAACCCGGACTACAACGGCGCCACCCAGGACGGTTTCGGCTATTATCAGGTCAATCAGCGCGACGGCCGCCGGGTCTGCGCGGCCAGGGCCTATCTGACGCCCGCGCGGCGGCGCGCCAACCTGACGGTCCTGACCGGGGCCCATGTCACGCGCGTGCTGGTGGAGAACGGCCGCGCGACCGGGGTCACCGCCCTGCGGGGGGACCGGACCATCACCGCCAAGGTCGGGCGCGAGGTCATTCTCGCCGCCGGAGCCATCCGCTCTCCCCAGCTTCTGGAACTGTCCGGCATCGGTGATCCCCAGGTCCTGCGGGCCGCTGGCCTGCCGGTGGTTCATGGTTTGCCCGGCGTGGGCGCCAACTACGTCGATCACTTCTGCACGCGCCTGAACTGGCGGGTCACCAAACCGGTGACCCTGAACGAGGAGACACGCGGCCTGCGCCTGCTGGCGAACGTACTACGCTACGCGATCGCGCGGCGCGGCGTGCTGACCTTCGGGACCGGCCTGGGCTTCGGGTTCGTGCGCACCCAGCCGGACCTGCCGGGGCCGGATGCCCAGTTCTTCTTCATGCACGCCAGCTACGCCAACGCCGCCGAGCGCAAGCTGGACCCGAAACCGGGCATGACCCTGGGCGTGACCCAGTTGCGCCCCCGGTCGCGCGGCACCATCCATGCGCGCTCGGCCGATCCCTTCGATCAGCCGGCGATCCGGCCCAACTTCCTGGACGCGGTTGAGGATTGCCGCTGCATGGTTGAGGGCATGCGCATGGGGCGCGCCGTGATCGGGCAGGCCCCCCTGGATGACTTCCGGGCCTTCGAGATGACGCCGGGTCTCGATTGCCAGTCGGACGACGACTGGCTGGCCTTCGCGCGGCAGACGGGACAGACCATTTATCACGCCGCCGGGACCTGCGCGATGGGCATCGGCCCCCAGGCCGTGGTGAGTCCGCGCCTCCTGGTTCATGGACTCGCGGGGCTGCGGGTCATCGACGCGTCGGTGATGCCGGCGATGGTCTCGGGGAACACCCAGGCGGCGGTTTTCATGATCGCGGAGAAAGGTGGCGACATGGTCCTGGAGGACGCCGCAGGGTATTAGAGCATGGTGCGCGATTTCTGAATCGCCCAGCATGCTCTAACAATTTGTTTTTCAAGCAAATCGTCCCCGAAAGGTCTTCCAGGGCGATCTGTGCCAGATCGCTCGGGATTTGCTCTAGGTGATCGAAATCACGTAGACAACCTTCCAGGCTTGGCTGCCCATGGCTTGCTGTACGGTGCCATAGGTATTTCCCCAGCTGTACAAGGTACCATTCTTGAAGTACAGATAATGCTTGAGTCCATGATAGAGTTCTTTGGTGCCATAGTCTGACTTGCTGACACCGACGATACCACTGTTCGTCAATGAATTGGTCACGCCCTCGGTGACTGTTGCTTTCTTGCTCCACACTCTTACAAGGTAGTCGGCAACCCCTTCTGGTGGCATGGCGATTCCGAACTTCTTGTCCTTAACGATCGCTTGGTTATCCAGTTTTTGCGCCGCCGCCTTGTCGATTTCCTTAATGTAATTGGCGACCGTGAATTTCTGGAAATCGCCTCCGAAGGATCGTGTAAACTCAGTAATCGCCTGCAAGAGAGGGCTGTTTTCCGCCTGCAGCAATCTTAGGTATACCTTTATCTCGGCAAGCACCATATACGCCTGGGTGGCGTTGATGATTCTCGCCCGCGCCGATTGATCCTGATCGTACATGGCGTAGAAGCTGCTCGTGAACCCGCAAACACCCCACCCCGTATTGGCGACGCCCAAGCTTTCCATCTCTGATTCAACATAGACGCTCATGACTGTAGTCTCCTCAGACTGAGTCCATGGTCCACAAGGCGCAAAAATTTCTCTGTCGAGACGATATCATCGTCCCGGGCCCGGCGACAACGCGAGAACGCCCGGATGCAGGGCTCCGCACTCGGATGACAGGTCCGTTAGGTTGCTCGTCTCCGTTGGAGATCCTTCGCACCCTTTGGGTGCTCAGGATGAGGTTTGTCCATTTAAAACAACTTCATCCTGAGG
>JANQGN010000343.1 GCA_028277295.1 Rhodospira sp. | reverse complement strand
ACCTGCAACCCGAACTGGACCCGGACCCGGAGCCTGATCCGGTGCCCGAACCACAGCCACCCCTCGAACCCGCGCCCGCGCTCGACCTGCAACCAGAGCCGGACCCGGAGCCCTTGCCAGACTCGGACCCCGTCTCTGAACCAGACCCAGAACCGGCCGTGTCCGAGGCTGACGGACCCAGAACCAAGGGCGGGCTGGTGGGCCTGGTCTCGATGCTGCTGCGACGTCGCGCGGAGGAGGTGGCGGTGGTCGATGCCGCCACCCGTCGGGCCGAGATCAACCGGCGGCTCGGCTTGGAGCCGTCACCTGAAGACGTGGGTGGGCTCGAGATCGAGCCGTCCAGCCCCCGGATCGCCCCGGACGCGACCACCGTGATCAACGACGCGCCGCTTGACGACGCGGCGTTTTACTCCGCGGCGTTTTACAATGCCCCATTTGACGATGCCCCATTTGACGATGCCCCATTTGGTAATGCCCCGCGCGTCACCGGATCGCTCGAGGATGGTTCGGACAGAACCAACGCAGGCCATGATGAGGCCCCCGCCGTCATGGCGATCGGCGTCCCCCCCTTGCACAAGCCTCCATCCGGGCTGTCTCAAGACGCCACGCCATCGTCGCCGCCGCGTCATTCGACCGAGGGATCCGGGCCACCGCCGGGCACGCGACGCCGACGGTCCGTGGTGCTGGATCTGGATGACGAACTGCACTGACGTCGGGGTTTCGTCTGGCGATACACTCTCGGGGTCTTGTTCAACCGCTGTGACAGTCGTCACCGCCACCGACCGCCCACCGAGGCTACGGTGAGTCGAGGCGCCAGGTCGGTCTGGCCGCCGCCCGATGCTCCGGGTGTCGCGTGCCCCAGCACCGGGGCACATCGACCCCAGTCAAGGGAAGGCGGAGCCGATGTCACATCACGCCATGAGCAACCTGATCGCCCTGGCCCTGGCCGTTATCGTGGCCCTGGCCCTGTCGATCCCCGTGTTCGATGCCATGGATCGGGCGCAGCGCCTGATCGACCTCGGGATCTCGTCACCGCGCGACCGCCTGCATCCGGACGGCCTGGGTCCCGTCTGCGGCGTCATGCTCTTCGTACTGGCGGCGCCGGTTCTGATCGCCACGGCCTCCACCTTGAGGGGCAAACTGGGGGCAGTTCTGTTCGCGACAGGCGCGGCGCTAGCTCTGGCGCGCATCACCACCTTGTTCGAGGCGGGGCAGACCGCGGCCGCCTGGAGCCTGGTCGCCGCGGCGATCGTAACGGTCGCGGCGATCGTTGGGCTGGAGCGGCAGGCTGTCCTGCGGCGCCAGCGCCACATGGAGGCCATGGCCCAGCGTATCGCGGTTCTTATCCATGAGGCGGCAATCGTCGGGTCCGGCGCCGAGGGTGATGGGGATCAAGGCACCGGGCTCGCGCCGCGCGCGGCCACACCCCGCATGGTGCGATCCATGGCCATGGCCGTGGTCTGGCAGGCGACGGTCAGCGGTCGCCCGGAAACCTTCGAGCGCCTCGTGCGCCGGGGCCTGGCCGAGTTGCGGCGGGACCTGGACCGCAATCGGACCCTGGACCCCGATGGCCGGGGACAGCGGATGCTCGATCGCGTGCTGCGCCGGCTGACAAGCGCGTCAGACCTGGCGAGCGCCGACACGCGCCGCCGCGATCGGCGGGACGGGGGGCGCGCGCCCCTACGCGCCCGACGGCGGCCCATCCCCCGCCACGGTGATCACCGAACCACCGCCGGGCGCGCCGCCCGGCCCGGGGACCAGGCCAGTGATCCCAAGGTTCCCTCCACCCGCGTTCTGGTCTAGTCTGCTCTGATGTACGATGGCCCGTGTCGGTGTTGTCTAGAGCAAATCCCGAGCGATCTGGCACAGATCGCGACGATAATTTGCTTGAATATCAAAATATTAGAGCACGGTGAGTGACTCCAAAATCACTTACCGTGCTCTAGACGTCGGGTCGGCGCAAGTCAGGCGGAGGCGACGTGAAGCGACGGACCATCCCGGACGCCACGGTTCCGGCGTTGGCGTCGGCCATCACGGTCGGGTTGGCGAGCCTTGTGTCCCTGATCTGGCTGGCTCTGGTCCATCGCTATGTGGCCCGGGGCCCCGGCTGGGATAACCTTCTGGCGTCCCACCCCACGGATTTCGCGGTATTCATGGCCTCGGTTGGGGCGCCGCTGGCCATCTGCTGGCTGATCGCGGTCTTCGCCTTGCTGGCGCTGGGGCAGCGCCGGCTTCAGCAGGCGTTGCTGCGGGCGCACTGGCAGGCCGGACGTACCACCGAGGAAATCGAGGCCCTGGTTCGCACCAGCATCGAGATGCAGGAGCAGGCGCGCCGCCAGTCCTTTCTCAATGGCGCCGACCTGGCCCTCAAGGACCTGAACAGCCAGGCCGGCATGATCGTGGGTCGCCTTGGGGTGCTCGGCGCCGAGGAAACGGAATACTTGTGGGCACTCAACGCCGCCGGCGACCCCTGGGCGTTCTGCCATGCCCTTTTGGAACGGTCCGTCACCCCCGGATTCGTTGACGATTTCGCCGACCGCGTGGTTGGCGACGAAGTCGCCCTGGCGGGCCTGCATCGCTTTCTGCGGCGCTACGAGCGACTGTTGGCGCTGGCCAAGGAATATGATGCTGACAAGCTGGTGCGCGAGGTGCTGGAAGACGGCCCGCTCGACCGCGTGCACGCGCTGTTCCAGGCGGTGGCCGTCACCGTGCAGACGCGCCTGGGGCCGCCGCTCGGCCAACCGCCGCCCGGGATGGCGGGCGGCATGGCGATCGCGGACGCCGGCCCTGAACCCGGGCCGCGCGATCCCTTGGCGGGGTTGAGCGATGACCACGAGATCGCGGGCTGGTCCGACGTGCCGGACATGCCCGACCACCCCCCACCGGGATACGCTGATGGACCCCTCGGGCGTGGCGATGAAGCCGGCGATGGACTCGGCGAGCGCCTGGTTCGCGGCGTGGAGGCGGTGCTTGGACCGGGCGGGCCCGTCGATCGGTTCACGGAGGACGTGAAGACCCGGGTCGCGGACTGGCGCCGGGGCGGCGCCGCGACCGGTCAGCCCGATGAACAAGGCATGGCACCAGAGGGCGACATACGCTCCACGAGAGTGATTCGCCCGCCTGGTGCCCGGACCTGGCGGGAGGCCCCTCCGGCGGCCCAGGAAGCGGCCGAGGGTGTGACGCACCGTCACTCCATCGCTCCCACGCCGCCCGAGGAGGACACGGACCGGCTCGACGGCGCCGACACGATCGACCACCGCACCGGCGCGGCGCGCCGGGGCGGATCATCCGTCGATGATCAAGGGGCGACGCCAGGGACACGCGAGGCGTGAGCGCGGCATGCCGTTGCGATCCCCCCGGCGCCAGGGCGAGCGAAGAGATGACTATGGCACGGCTGTGGACATTGTTGAAATCTCTATTTGGTGGGCACGCGCCCCAGCGGCCGGCGCCCGCCGGGTCGCGGTCGGGCCGGTCCCGCGCCAGGCGTGCGCCGCATCAGCCGCGACCGGCCCCATCGTCGGCGCCCGTCGCGCCCCTGCCCCCGTCGCGCATTCCCAATGAGGATACCTTGCCGGCGGATCGGGTGGCCCTGATCCGCGAGGCTCTGGCCACACATCGGGCCAAGCGCCGCGTGCTGGACCACCTCGACGACGAGGATCGCGGTTTGTTGGAAGCCCTGGCGTTTAGCGCGCTTTTCTTCCCGTCGGCCGGGCCGGGCGGCCTCGTCCGCGACCAGGATGGCGCGCCAGGCGACGGCTCGAAACCCGCCGCCGACGACCGTGGGTGATGACCGTGGATCGCGGGGGCCGGCCCACGTGGCGTGGCGACGATTCGCGGCGGGGGGCAAAAAAGGCCAACGCATAGGGCGGGTGTATGCGGTCTCTTCACGCGACAGAGAGGGATCAAGGATGTATTGTTATCTTTTGATACGCGCGTGACCAGGATATGGGGCAGGCTAGGGCATGGGATACGATGACGACGTCCGGATCCTGAAAAGGGAACTTCTCGGACTTTTTGATCACATTCAACGCATCCGCCAGGAGATCGCGGCGATCCGCAAACCCGGGTCGGCCGATGACCGTTTCGCGTCAATGTCTGATGAGTTGGATGCAATCGTCGAGAATACGGAGTCCGCCACCAACACCATCATGGAGAACGCCGAAAGCGTCGACGAGATCATTCTCGCGGTGCGTCCCAGCGTCGAAGACGCCGCCCTTGGAGAGCGCCTCGATGAGGTTCCCGAACTGATCAGCGGCATCTTCGAGGCCTGCAGCTTCCAGGACATCACCGGCCAGCGCATCACCAAGGTGGTCAAGTCACTGCAGTATATAGAACGGCGCGTGAACTCGTTGATCTCCATCTGGGGCGAGCAGGGCCTGACGACCGTGGACCCGCCGGTGGACACCGTCGCCCCGCCCACCGACGACCAGCGCTTGCTCAACGGCCCGCAGTTGAGGGGACATGGCGTCAGCCAGAACGAGGTGGACGCCATCATGGGCCAGGACACCGCCGCCTCTCAGACGTTGGCGGTCGACACGCCGACGGTCTCCGGCGCCGGGCCTGTCGCGGGGAGCACCGCCTCCCAGGACGACATCGATGCGTTGTTCGACAGCCCTACGCCGTCCGCCAAGCCAGCCTCCGCGCCGGCGGCCAGTCCGGCCCCGAAACCGGCGCCCAAGGCAGCATCGAAACCAACCGCCAAGCCAACCGCCAAGCCAACCGCCAAGCCAAGCGGCGACGAGTCGGACGAGTCCGGTGGCGGCATGGGGCAGGACGACATTGACAAGCTTTTCGGGTGACTCGCGGATCTAATCATCGGAGAGTTGACGCGTCGCGAAGTCCTTGACGAAACGCGGCGATCCAGGTAGAACCCCGCTTCCTTCGGGGTCCGCGCGACCGCTTGCGGTCGATGCGCCATGGCCTTCGCCAGGACCAACACCACGATCGGATCGAGAAGAGGACAAGACCATGGCCCGACGGTGTGCCGTGACCGGCAAGGGCGTGCAGACTGGCCACAATGTCAGCCACTCCAACATCAAGTCCAAGCGCCGCTTTCTGCCGAATCTTCAGGTGACGTCGCTGATGAGTGACTCTCTGAAGCGCACGGTGCGCGTGCGGTTGTCGATGCACGGCTTGCGCACCATCGAGCACAAGGGCGGCATCGACGCCTTTCTGCTGGACGCGCCGGCCACCAAGCTGACGCCGGAACTGCGTCGCCTGAAGCGTCAGGTGACCGCGGCCCGAGCAGCGGCGAGCTGATGTGGCCTAGGCCAATCCCGAGCGATCCGGACCGGATCGCAACGGCGATTTGCTTCAATATCACAATGTTGGAGCATGGTGAGTGCGTCCAAAATCACTTACCATGCTCTAGGGCCTGGTGACACTTGGCGCGCTGTCACAGCGGGCCGCATCGGCGCCCTATAGCCGTCCCATGACGGAAACCTTGGCCGCCATCCTGCCGGTGTTTCTGGTGATCCTGCTGGGTCATGCCCTGCGGCGTCTTCGGGTCGTGCCCGATTCCTTCTGGATGCCGGCGGAAAAGCTGACGTACTTCGTCACCTTCCCGGCGCTGCTGACGGCCAATCTGGCGCGCGCCGACATGGGCGCGGTGGACTGGGGTCCGCTGATGGCCGCGCAGATGCTGGCCGTGGTGGGCATGGCGGCTCTGATGATGCGGTCGCGCCCGGCGCTGGGACGCGCCCTGGGGCTGTCGGACCCGGGTTTCACCAGCGTTTTCCAGGGCGCGATCCGCCCCAACACCTACGTCGGCCTGGCCGTCGCCGCCGCCCTGTTCGGGCCGGCCGGCGTGACGCTGACGGCCATCTGCATTGCCGCCGTCATCCCCCTGGTCAACGCCCTGGCGGTCATCTGCCTGGCCCGATACGGAGACGGCCAGGGGGGTGGCCTGGGCGCCGTGATGCGCGGCATCGTCACCAATCCGCTGATCCTCGCCTGCCTGCTCGGCATCACCATGAATGCCAGCGGGCTCGGCCTGCCGCCGATCGTGGGTCCGTTCCTGGACATCCTGGGCCGCGCCGCCCTGCCCGTGGGACTGCTGGCTGTTGGCGCCGGGTTGTCGGCGGGGGCGCTCCGCCAGGGTGCGGGCGCCGTGACCGTGGCCTCGACCGCCAAGCTTGTCGTGCTACCCCTGCTGGTGTGGGCGGTGTGCGCCCTTATGGGACTCGGCGCCATGCCCACCACGGTCGCCGTGCTCTATGCCGCCCTGCCCTGCTCCGCCTCGTCCTATGTGCTGGCCCGGCGCATGGGCGGCGACGCGCCCCTGGTGGCCGGGATCATCACCGCGCAAACGATGTTGTCGGCGACGACGATTCCGGTGCTGGCGGTGGTGCTCGGAACCGCCCTGGACTGAGCGCGCCGAATGGAGCGTCCTGAGCGCCTCTGTCGCGCCATGCCGGTTGGCCATGGCGTGGCCACACCCGGCGAATCGGGTTAGTGTACCTTTAGTTTAACTAGGGTCAAGGAACCTGGCCGACACCGTCCGCTGGGGGGGTGGAGAGTCCGCCCCCGCGTCAGGCCGGGAGATGAACGGAGTGTGTGCGCCATGATAGGCTATAAAGTGACGGCCACCGGAGAAGGGGTCGCCTACACCAGGATTTATTCCGGCTGGTCGGAGGGTGACCCAACCGTCTCGTCCAAAATGGCCTGGGTGGCCAAGTTCGCCGGTAAGGTCATGATTAACGTGGCGAAGGGAGGGCCGATCGCGACCGTGGCCGATATCGTGTCCATGCCGCTGCAAGGCATGGGCAAGGCGGCCGGCGAGATCATTGCCGAGAACCTCAAGAAGATTAATTTGAGGCGCGGCGACCAGGGTTTGCAGGTCTACGACATCGACGTGACCCTCACCGGCGCCTTCAGGGCCAGGTATCGCCTCAAGACGTTCAAGGACTTGCAGAAGCTGCCAGCTTTGCTGGCGGTGCTGCGCCAACCCGGCAAGCGCGACGGTTATATGGGCGCCTCGGTTCAGGAGACCGTGTTCTGGGCCAACGTGAACTTCGCCCGGTACCTGTATCAGATCGGCGGATGGAGCGGCCGATCCATGGGCACGAAGACGAAAAAGCTGACCCTCAAGATAGAGTTGTAGGACTGTCCCGCGCGGCCCTCGTCCGTTCGGTCCCTGGTTCTGGGGGGGGATGGAGGCGGCTCATCCTCCCTTAGGTGCCAGCAACGGCGCTCCCCGCCCGCGCCTCACCCCAATCCGCGCGGTCCTGGTTCGGGACACCGGGGGATACCCCGGCGCGGCGCGTCATGCCAGAAGGTCGGGGGCGCCCCCCTCTTCGCACCGTGTTCCGTCCGAGTCGTTTTCAAGTCGTCACATAAGAGTAGCGCTCAATCCGTTGATTTAGAAGCGTTCTTCGTGTATCATTTCCACACTGTTTACGGTACGCCCTGCCCCACCGTCGGCGCCGACCCATGACGTCGGGACCTGAGTCGCGCTTCCGCCCCCGGCACCCGCGCCCGATCCGCGCCGGTGCGGGGGTCATCTTTTATCTCGTATTCTCCCTATATATAGACACTCACAGCCCGGCGAGCACAATATCTATTGCCAAAGGGCGCCGGACCGCATACCCTTGGGCCTAACGAACAACGACCCCACAATATCCTGTGTGACAGACCGGCGTCACCCATCGAACAGCCCGCCGCCCCCTTCGCCAGTTGGCCGGGCCGGCTCGACACCGGCGGTCATGCCTCGCCACACGCCGACCATTCGGGACCTCACCTTCCAGAGATTCGGGGAGCGGACGACCATGCGCATCAACCGGCAGTTCACCGTCGAGGG
>JANQGN010000252.1 GCA_028277295.1 Rhodospira sp. | reverse complement strand
ATGCACGCCATCGCCCACCATATCCGCGACGGACGACCGGACCGCCGTGTCGCCTACCTGTCCGCGGAGAAGTTCATGTACAGCTTCATCCGCGCCCTGCGCCTGCAGGACACCATCTCGTTCAAGGAGCAGTTCCGCTCGGTGGATGTGCTGATGATCGACGACGTACAGTTCATCAGCGGCAAGGAGTCCACCCAGGAGGAGTTCTTTCACACCTTCAACGCCCTGGTGGACCAGGGCCGGCAGATCGTGCTGTCCGCCGACAAGTCCCCCAATGACCTGGAGGAGATCGGCAACCGCCTGCGCTCGCGCCTGGCCATGGGCCTGGTGGCCGACATTCACCCGACCACCTATGAACTGCGCCTGGGCATCCTGGTGTCCAAGGCCGAGCAGCTTGGTGTCGAGGTGCCCCCCAAGGTGCTGGAGTTCATCGCCCACAAGATCATGTCCAACGGCCGCGAGGTGGAAGGCGCGCTCACCCGGCTGGTGGCCCACGCCCAACTGGTTGGCCGCGACATCACCCTGGATGCGGCGCGCGACGTGCTCCACGACCTGCTGCGCGCCCACGACCGCCGGGTCACCATCGAGGAAATCCAGAAGAAGGTGGCCGAGCACTACAACATCCGCGTCTCCGACATGTCCTCGGCGCGGCGCAGCCGCTCGGTGGCCCGCCCCCGGCAGGTGGCCATGTACCTGTCGAAGCAACTGACGCAACGTTCGCTGCCGGAGATCGGCCGCAAGTTCGGCGGCCGCGACCACACCACGGTCATGCATGCCGCCCGCAAGGTGGAAGAGCTGTGCCGCACCGATTCCGGTTTCGCCGAGGACGTGGACCTGTTGCGGCGCATGCTGGAAAGCTGACGGGTCCACGGCCGCGCCAGCCGGTCAAACACACGATACCGGCACGAAGACACCTGCGCCCGCTGGGCGGACGCCGGTGTTTTCGTCGCGGATCCCCCGCCGGGACGGGTTGGCGGACCGGTTCGGGGCGGCTTGGGGGCGGATGGGTCAAGCCCATCCGCCACGGGCGTCAATAGCAGCCGCGCCGCACATAGCTGGCGGACACGAAAGCGCGGCGGCCCCGATAGGTGATCTCCACCCAGGAGCGCCCGGCGGCCCAGGCATGGGCCACCTCGCAGGTGCCGCGCGGCAGCACGCCGAGGATGGCGCAGCTTGTTGATGGGCAGGTGCGGACGTTCAGATCCGCCGTGGTATGAATACGCACGGCCGCGGCTTCGGCCTGGCTCGGCAGGATGGACAGGCTACCCAGGGTCATGGCCGCCGCCACCAGACCGCCGAGCAGAACAGACGACGTCCCGCGACGCGTCTTCATGGAGTGTGTCGTCACCATTCGTCCCTCCGTCTCTTCCCTCCGTCGCGATCGCCGCGGACCCGTGACTCGCGAGAAAACGCCCCCTGGAAGACACCCCCTCAGCGTCCACGGTATGACAGCGGACACGATCCCCCGGAACACAAAGAAGGGTGCGGGATGGTCACAAGGCTTGTCAACCGCCGCCGGCGTCGAAACCAGTCCGGCCCCAGGCTTGACAGTCCATGACCATGCGCCTGCCAGGGTTGCCTTTTTTCGGCCATGGCCGCGCCACCCCACGGCCGCCCCGCCCCCTGACTCGGTTCGCGGCGGCCAGCGCCCAAGACTCGAGTCGGCGGTCAGGCGCCAACGATCGCCACGCCGGCCGCCACCGAGCGGGCCACGCGGAGCGCCTGCGCGGTGTCCTCCACGTCATGAACCCGCAGGATCTGCACGCCCTGCGCCACCGCGCCCAGGGCGGCGGCCAGCGACCCCGGCCCGCGCGCCTTGGGCGGCAGGTCGGCGCCGGCCAGGCGGGCGATGAAGCTCTTGCGCGACGCCCCCAGCAGAACCGCGCAGCCGAGCCCGTGCAGGGCGCCCATGTGGCCCAGCAGGTCCATGTTGTGATCCACGGTCTTGCCGAAGCCAATGCCCGGGTCCACGCACAGCCGCTCCTCGGGAATCCCGGCGGCGCGGCACACCCTCACCCGCGCGGCCAGCCAGGCGGTGACGTCGGCGATGGCCCGCTCGTAGGTGGGATGGGCTTGCATGGTGCGCGGCTCGCCCTGGATGTGCATCAGGATCACCGGGGCACGATGACGCGCCACCATGGCCAGGGAGTCCGGATCGCCGGTCAGGGCCGTGACATCGTTGACGATGGCGGCGCCATGGGACAGGGCGGCGTCCATCACCGCCGCGCGGCGGGTATCGACGGAGACGATCGCGCCCCGGTCCGCCAGCGCCTGGACAACGGGCAGCACGCGGCGCAGTTCCTCCGCCGGCGGCACCGGGTCGGCGCCGGGACGAGTGCTCTCACCCCCCACGTCCAGGATGTCGGCGCCGGCCTCCAGCATGCGCACGCCGCTGGCCACGGCGGTCTCGACGGACAGATGGTCGCCGCCGTCGCTGAAGCTGTCCGGCGTGCAGTTGAGGATACCCATGACGCGCGGCCGGTCCAGCGGCAGCCCAGCGAAGGGCGCGCGCGGCGCCGTCAGGCGATCCAGGGTCTCGGCCACCGCCGTCGCCAGGGCCTCGCCCTGGGCCAGGGCCCAGGCCGTCAGCCCGCCCACGTCCACGGTCGTCTCGACCCAGGCGGTTGCGCGCGCGGCGCGCCACCAGGCGATCACCGCCGAGAAGGCCAGCGGTCCACCGGTCAGCGGCCGCGCCCGGCCAGCGCGGATCGCCACATCGGCCGCCGGCCCGCGCAACAGGCCCGTGGGGGCGAGAACCAGGTCGGGCATGGGCTCGGCGGTGGCGATATCGGCGTGGGTCATGGGCGCTCCGGGATCGAGGACGACGGCAATCCCCTTGTGTACGGCAGGGTCCCGGCGAGAAAAAGGGTCGTCATGCGGGTCCGGGGTCCTGGGCCAGGCGGCACGTCGCCCCGGCTCACATCCCCTGACCCCCTTGGCAAGACGGTCCGCGTCACTCATGTCGTTTGAACGACTTGGCGTGTTCGTATTCGGTTTCGGTTTCCAAAGGCCCATCATGGCGCGGCGCGGGCATTGGGAAAACAGCCCCGGGCGCCGTCAAGGATGGAGACACTGGGTGTGAACGCGGTAACCTGGCAGGGTGCGGGACGGCGTGGAGAACAGGCGGCGTGCGGACGGGACCGATGACATGATGGACCTGTCCCCCAACGTGGCCTTCTACGCGCCGATGAAGCCGCCCGACCATCCGGTCCCCTCGGGAGACCGCCAGATCGCGCGTGGGTTCATCGCGGCCCTTGAGCGCGCTGGCTTTCGTGTGGACGTGGCCTGCCGCTTCCGCGCCTGGGAGGGCCGGGGCGACGCCGGCCGGCAACAGCGGCTGGAGCGGGCCGGGTGCTGGCTGGCAGACCGCCTCGCCGCGCGGCTGGCGGCACGGCCGCAGGCGACCCGGCCGCGCCTGTGGTTCACCTATCATCTCTACCATAAGGCGCCAGACTGGCTGGGGCCGGCGGTGAGCGATCGCCTGGGTATTCCCTATGTGGTGGCCGAGGCCAGCCGCGCCCGCAAGCAAGCCGATGGTCCCTGGGCGCGCGGCTTCGTCGCCGCCGACGCCGCGCTGGCGCGGGCTGACCGGGTGTTCGCCATGACCGCGCGCGGCGCCCAAGGGATCGCGCCTGTGGTGGGGGAGCCCGGGGCCGGGCGCCTGGCGCGGCTGGCGCCCTTTCTGGCCGACCCGACCATGGCCGATCCGGCGCCCCTGGATCGCGCCGCCGCGCGCGCCGCGCTGGCCGACGGGCTGGGCCTGGACCCGAACGCCCCCTGGCTGATCACCGTGGCGATGATGCGCCCGGGCGACAAGCTGGCGTCCTACCGGCTGCTGGGCGACGCTCTCTGGCGCCTGGCCGGACGGCGCTGGACCCTGATCGTCGCTGGCGACGGACCGGCGCGCACCGAGGTCAAGGCCGCCTTCGCCGGTCTGCCGGTGGCCTGTGTGGGGGCGCTGGGCCCGGCCGCCCTGCGCGGCCTTTACGGCGCGGGCGACGTGTTCGTCTGGCCGGGCCTGCGCGAGGGCTATGGCATGGTCTATCTGGAGGCCCAGGCCCAGGGCCTGCCCGTGGTGGCCTGCGACAGCGGCGGGGTGGCCGACGTGGTGAGCGAGGCGGGCGGCGGCCGGCTGGTGCCCGAGGGCGACGCCGCGGCCTTCGCGAACGCGGTGGCCGCGCTGCTGGACGACCCGGCGGCGCGCGCCGCCCTGGCCGAGGGCGGCCGGCGGCGGATGCGCGACCATCACGGCCTGGACGCGGCGGCGGCGGCGCTCGGCGCGACCTTGCGCGGGCTGGTGCCATGACGACCCTTGGAGGACGCGCGGCGCCCCCCCCGCCCCCCAACGGCCCCGCGCTGATCTGGGTGCAGCACGTGATGGGGGTCGGTCACCTGAACCGGGCCGCCGCGCTGGCGCGCGGGCTGGCGGCGGCGGGACGGCCGGTGGTGCTGGTGACGGGGGGCAGGCCGGTGCCGCATCTGACCCGCGCCGACCCCGCCCTACCCTTGCGTGTCGCGCGGCTTCCGCCCCTGGCCGCCGCCGATCTGGCGTTTTCCGGTCTGGTGGACGCGGCCGGCGCGCCCGTGACCGACGCCACTTGGGCGGACCGGCGGGCACGGCTGGAGACCCTGGCGGCCGAGGTTCGTCCCGCCCTGCTGATGCTGGAGATGTATCCCTTCGGCCGCCGGCCCTTCGATGCCGAGGTCCGCGCCCTGATCGCCGCCGTGCGGGCGGCGCGGCCGAAGGCGCGGGTGGTCTGCTCGGTGCGCGACATCCTGGTCCGCAAGGACCGGCCAGAGAAAACCGAGCGCATGCTCGCCGCCGCCAACGACCTGCTCGACCTGATCCTTGTGCATGGCGATCCGGCGCTGCTGCCCTTTTCCGCGACCTTCCCCCTGGCGGATCGGCTGCGCCCGCCCGTGGTGCACACCGGCTACGTGGTCGAGCCTCCACCCGACACCGACGGCGACACCGACGGCGCGGGGGAGGTGCTCGTCTCCGTTGGCGGCGGGGCCATGGGCCGGCCGTTGCTGGAGGCCGCGATCCTGGCCCGCCCCCTTTGCGATCCGGCGTTGGGAGGAGCGCGGCCCTGGCGGGTGCTGGTTGGCGGCGCCCTGGGGGACGAGGCCCGGCACGACCTGGCCGCGCCGGCGGCGCCGGGTGTTGTCGTCGAGCCCGCGCGCGCCGACTTCCGCGCCCTGCTGGGGCGGGCGCGGCTGTCGGTCTCCCAGGCCGGCTACAACACCGTGGCCGAGACCCTGGCCGCGCGCACGCCCGCCCTGCTCGTGCCCTGGGGCGAGGGCACCGAGTCCGAACAGCGCGACCGCGCCGCCGCCATGGCGCGCCTGGGCGTCGCTCAGGTGCTGGGCGTCCAGGCGCCGGCCCCGGCCGCGCTGGCCACGGCGATCGACTCCGCCTTGACCGGGCTGCCGAACCCGATTCCGCCGGCCCCGGTGTCGCTGCTGGGTGTGGCCCGGTCGGTGGACTGTCTGGTAGGCTCGTTTCGGGCGCACAGCCCCGCATGACCAGGGGATGGCGCCGGATGGGGGACCACGACACCATGATGGCGACGGCGCCCTGGGCATTGCTGGACGCGGAGCTGACGGCCTGGCGCCAGGCGGGCCGCCAGGTGACGCTGTGGTGGCGCGACGATGACGCGGTGGCGATCACGCCGGCGCTGGAGCGGCTGGCGGCCCTGTCCATCCACCACGATGTACCGCTGACCCTGGCGGTGATTCCGGCCTTCGTCGAACCGCCACTGGCCTCGTTCGTGGATGCGACTCCTTCCCTGAGTGTCGCTCAACACGGCCACACCCATCATAACCACGCGCTCGCGAACACCCCCGCCAGCGAGTTTCCCGACTCTCGACCCATGGAGGACCGTCTCGCCGACCTGAGCGCCGGCTGGCGCCGCCTGACCGACGTGTTCGGCAACGCCGTGCCCGTGCCCATGCTGGTGGCGCCCTACAACAAGGTGGGCGCGGACCTGCCGGCCGCGTTACCGGCGGTGGGCCTGAGCGCCCTGTCGGTGCATGGCGCGCGCGCGCAGTGGGGGCCGGCCTGGGGCACCGCGCCGGTGGCGGTGGTCAATACTCATGTGGACCTTCTGCGTTGGCGTCCTGACGCCCAGTTCATCGGCGCGCGCAAGGCGGTGCGGCGGCTGGTGGCGGCGCTGCAGGCGCGCCGGCTGGGACGCGACGCCAACGACCTGCCGCAGGATCCAGACGAGCCCGTGGGCCTGCTGACACACCACCGTGTCCACGCCGCCGACATCTGGGACTTCCTGGCCGCGTTGCTGCCACGCCTGAAACACCCGGCCGTGCGCTGGTGCGACGTGCGAACGTTGATCCAGGAGGCGGGCGCCCCGTGACGTACACCGCCGCCGCCCGGGCGCCCGGCCGCGCCGACCTCGACCCGCGGACCGCGCCGCCCCGAGAGGCGCGACCCGGCACGGACCTGCTGCGCGTCCGTGATCTCACCCTTGAGTTTCGTCTGCCCACGGGTCGCTTGCGGGCGGTGGAGGACGTCGGCTTCACGCTGCGCCGGGGCGCCTGCCTGGCGCTGGTGGGCGAATCGGGGTCCGGCAAGTCCACCATCGCCCAGTGCATCCAG
>JANQGN010000247.1 GCA_028277295.1 Rhodospira sp. | reverse complement strand
CAGATCCGTTAGGGTGCTCGTTTCCGTTGGAGATCCTTCGCACCCTTTGGGTGCTCAGGATGAGGATTGTCCATTTAAAACAACCTCATCCTGAGGAAGTGAAATGACCGAAGGATCTCCATCGCGTGCTCCGGTCCTCTCGGAAGGCGCTTCTTAAACGATCGTCCATCCGAGTTCGGAGCCCTGGTCGGTGGCCTGGGCGATCTCGGCGGGCGTCACGGTGTCCGGGGTCTTGTCTCCGTCTTCCGTCGGCTGTGTGTCGGCTTGCTCCAGCAGTGCGGCCGGGATGGCGCGGGCCGGGGCCAGGCCCCCCTCGGCGCGCAGCCGCTCCAGGCGCCGCACCACGGTGCCGCGCCCGCGCGTCAGTTTGCCCAGGGCGGCGTCATGGGCCGCCTGGGCCGCCTCAAGGGCCTCGCCCACGCGCATCAGGTCCTCGGCGAAGGCGGCGAAGCGCTCATACAGGGCCTCGGCCTCGCGGGCCAGGCGGGCGGTACCCCGGGCGCGCCGGTCCACCCGCCACAGGTGGGCGACGATGCGCAGCGCCAGGGTCAGGGTGGTGGGCGCGCAGAGGACGACCCGTCGATCCAGTGCCCGTTCGATGAGGGCGGGGTCGGCCGTCAGCGCCAGGGCCAGGGCGCCCTCGACGGGCACGAACATCAACACGACGTCGAGGCCGTCGCCGACGATCCTGTGATAATCCTTGCGGCCCAGGTCGTCGATATGGCCGCGCAGGCTGCGCAGATGGTCCTTGAGGGCGGCCGCTCGGGCGTCTCCCGCGTCGGGATGGTCATCGGTGACGGCACAATGCCGGTCAAAGGCGGTGAGCGAGACCTTGCTGTCGATCACCACCGCCCGGCCCTCGGGCAGGCGGACGATCACGTCCGGGCGGCGCCGGCCCTGGGGGGTCTCGGCCGATACCTGGGTGTGGTAGTCATGGCCGCGCCGCAGGCCGCTCCCCTCGAGGATCCGGTCCAGCACCATCTCGCCCCAGGCCCCCTGCGTTCGGCCTCCACCCCGCAAAGCGCGGGCCAGGCCGGTGGCTTCGCGGCCAATGGTCTGGTTCAGGTCCATCAGGCTGTTGAGTTGGGCGCCCAGGGCGCCGGTCGCCCGCTGGCTGTCGGCATGCACCGCGTTGACGCGTGTCTGAAAGCCCTGAAGCTGATCGCGAAAGGGGCTCAACAGGGCCTCAAGGTGCTCACGGTGGCGCCGGCCCAGGGCCTCGCCCTGGTTGAGCAGCGCGTCGTCGGCCATCGCCTTGAAGCGGGCCGCCATGGTCTCGCCGGCCTCGCGCAGCAGGGCCAGCTTCTCGGCGGCGGCGCGGCGCTCCTGGTCCAGGGTGGCCGACAGGGCGGACAGGTCGCGGCGGGCGGCGTCGCGGTCCTCGCGCAGGGCCGCCCCATCGGCCTGGGCGTGTCGCAGGGCGTCGGTCAGGTCGGCCAGGCGTTCGTCGCGCAGGACCAGACCGGCGCGCGCGGCCGCCAGTTCGGCGGCGGCCTCGTGATAGCGCTCGCGCGCTTGCTCGCCCTCATCGGCGGCGGCCAGCAGCCGGGCGCGATGCTCGTCGGCCTGCGTCCGCCAAAGCGTCCGTTCGCGGGCGAAGGCCCGCGTCCGGGCCCGCAGCATGGCCCGCCCAACCAGGGTGGTCGCCAATCCCGTCAGCAGCGGCGGTGCCAACAGGGCGGCGGCAAGCCACCATCCGGCTCCGTCGAGTGGCAACCAGTCCGGGATCTGGGGAGGCGATGGAGGAGACTGCATGCATCCTGTCCTCGGTCCTCTCGTATCGCCAGATCACGAGGGACATGAGGAAAAGCCTACAAGATATTGAATCGCCTGTCACCTAGAGCAAATCCCGAGCGATCTGGCACAGATCGCCCTGGAAGATCTTTTGGGGACGATTTGCTTGAAAAACACATAGCTAGGGCATGCTGGGCGATTCAGAAATAGCGCAACAGGCCCTAGGGCGCGCGGTCTGGTCGGGGTGACGGGCTCAGGGCCACGCGGGCCACGGTCACCGTGTTCCGGTGTTCCGATGGAGATCCTTCGCACCTTTTAGGTGCTCAGGATGAGGCTCTCCTATTTGAAAGTCCTCATCCTGAGCGTCCATATGACGCGAAGGACCTCCATCGCCACGCAGTAGACTGTGTTACCCTGAGCCCGCTGCTCTGGTAAGCCGGGTGATCACCCGATCGCCGCCAGGAGCCGCAGCAAGACCTCCTGGCCATGTGTGTCAAGCGGTTCCAGGGTCAGGCGATTGGCCTCCAGGGCGCCCACGGTACACTGATCGAGTACCTGGACCCCGAGAGGCGTCAAGGCGATCTCCACCTTGCGCCGGTCGCCAGGGATTCCGTGCTTGTCGATCAGTCCTCGCCGACGCAGGCGGTGGACGACGCCCTTGATGGTCGCCACGTCCATGGCCGTTTGTCGACCCAGGCTGTTCTGTGACGCACAGCCGATTTCGCTGAGCTTGGCCAGCGCCGCGAACTGCGTGGGTGTCAGACCATCCTTGATACAGGTCGTGAACAAGCTGACATGGCGCTGATGGGCGCGCCGCAGCAGGAATCCAACTTGACCGTCGATGACATAAGGAAAGGTCATTGATGGGGGTTTCCATCCGCGCGGGGCTTGGCGGCGGGGTCCGGTGGGTAGTCCGGGGTCCAATCCGCGCCGGGCCGGCAAGACGCCCTTTCCGCCGCGTGTCCGACACCGGGAAAGATACACTATATAGCCGAATCTAGGGAATATATTCCCGTGAAACGGTTGTGCGCCAAACCGGATACAGAGTCACGGCGCCAGGGTGGCGTCGCGGATGGCCGGGTTGCTGTCCAGGTCCGCCAGGGGGCCATGGTGAACCAGGTGGCCCTTCTCGATCACCAGGGCGCGGTCGCACAGGTGGCGGGCGACGATCAGGTTTTGTTCCGACAGCAGCAGGCCGACTCCATCGGCCTTCATGGCGCGGAGAGCCTGAATCATCTGGTCGACGATGCGCGGGGCCAGGCCCTCGGAGGGTTCATCCAGCAGCACAAGCGACGGATTGCCCATGAGGGTTCGGGCAATCGTCAGCATCTGTTGTTCGCCGCCGGACATCTGTCCGCCGCGCCGCCGGCGAAGGGCCGCCAGGTTGGGGAATAGCGTCAACAGGCGCTCCGGTGTCCACGCGGGCACGCCCGGCCGGGGCGGCTGGCGGCCGACGGCGAGGTTCTCGTCGACCGTCAGGTCTGAGAAGACGCGCCGGTCCTCGGGAACGTAGCCCAACCCCAGGCGGGCGACGCGGTGCGGGGGCAGGCCCAGGATCGGGACGCCGTTGAACAGCGCGGTGCCGCGGACGTGGGGAATCAACCCCATGATCGCGCTAAGCGTGGTGGTCTTGCCGGCGCCATTGCGGCCCAGCAAGGCCACGGCCTCGCCAGCCGCCACGGAGACCGTCAGGTCGTGGAGGATACGGGCGCGTCCGTGCCAGGCGCTCAGCGCGCGGATCTCAAGGCTCATGGGCGGTTCTCCGGTGGTGGAGCCGCCACCGGGCGGGCGTCCTCGCCCAGGTAGATGGCGCGTACGCGCGCGTCGACGCGCACCGTGGCCGGCGGGCCCTCGGCCACCAGGCGGCCCCGGTCGAGCACCAGGACACGGTCGGCGTGGCCGAACACCACGTCCATGTCATGCTCGGTGAACAGCACGGACAGGCCGCGCTCTGCCACGATCCGCGCGGTCAGGTCCATGAGGGCGGCGCGCTCGCCGGGCGCCATGCCGGCGGTGGGCTCGTCCATCAGCAGCACGCGGGGGTCATTGGCCAGGGCGATGGCCAGTTCGAGTCTCTTGAGGTCGCCATAGGCCAGTAGGCCACAAGCCCGCCCAGCCTGGTCGGCCATGCCCACCAGAGCCAGCAGGTCCCGCGCCGGTTCGATATACAGGCGGTCGGCACGCCGCCAGAGGGCGCCCAGACGACGATGATGGGACATCAGCGCCACCTGGACGTTTTCGATCACCGTCATCGACGAAAAGGTGGCGGTGATCTGGAAGGTGCGGCCCACTCCCAGCCGCCAGACGCGGCGCGGCGGCAACCCGGTGATGTCGCGGCCGAACAGGCGGATGGTCCCGGCATCCGGGCGGCGCTGACCGGTCAGCAGGTTGAAGCAGGTGCTCTTGCCGGCGCCGTTGGGGCCGATGAGCGCCAGCATCTCGCCCGCGCCAAGGGCGACATCGACGGCGTCCACCGCCTGCACGCCGCCGAAGCGCTTGCTGAGGCCGCGCGCCTCCAGGGCGGCCCCCGTCATGACCGCCCCGCGCGGCGGCCGTGGCGCCCGGCCGCCGCCAGGCGGTGGGCGAGACCGGTCAGGCCATCGGGGGCGGCGATCACCAGGCCGACGATCAGGGCGCCCAGGATCAGCGGCCAATGGTCGGTCCAACTGCTGACGACGATGGCCAGGGTCTTGTAGGCAACGGCGCCCACAAGCGGACCGGTCAGGCTGCCCAGCCCGCCCAGCAGGACCATCACCAGCGCGTCGACGGAGACCGGGATTCCCAGCACATCGGGGAACACGCTGCCCTTCAGATACGCGAAGAGGGCGCCAGCCAGCCCGGCGAGGCCGCCGGCCAGGACAAAGCCCACCCACTGGGCGCGAGCCCGGTCCAGGCCGATGGCCTCGGCGCGGCGGACGCTGTCGCGGCAGGCGCGCAGGGCATAGCCCATGGGGCTGAAGGCGATGTGGCGGGTCAGCGCGATGGCGCCGCCGCACAGTCCCAGGGTCAGCCAGAAGAACACCGCCGGGTCGCTGGCCCAGCGATCGGGCCACATGCCCAGAAGACCGTTGTCGCCACCGGTGACGTCCTGCCACTGGAACACCACCGACCAGACGATCTGGGCGAAGGCCAGCGTCAGCATGGCCAGGTATACGCCGGACAGGCGCACGCAGAGCCAGCCGGCCACTGCCGCGCCGGCCAGCGCCAGAAGTGGTCCCGTCACCAGGCCCACGGCCATGGGCGCGCCCCATCCCAGGGTGGCCAGGGCGGCGCCGTAGGCGCCCAGGCCAAAAAATGCCGCGTGGCCGAAGCTGACCATGCCGCCAACGCCCATCATCAGGTGCAGGCTGGCGGCGAACAGCGCGAAAATGAGGATCTCCGTCGCCACGGAAAGAACATAGGCGTCGGCGACCAGGGGCAGCAAGGCCAGCCCGCCGGCCAGGGCCAGGCCAACCGCCCACCCTGTCGGCCCGGTTGGGCGCCAGGGATCCACCGTCGGCGCCACGGCCGCGCGCGGCTCGCTCTCGGGGCGGCCCAGCAGGCCATGCGGGCGCAGCACCAACACAACGGCCATCACCAGGAACAGCAGCACCAGGCCGATGCGCGGGAACAGCAGGATGCCAAAGGCGTTCAACTCGGCCACCAGCACCGCCGCCAGGAAGGCTCCCGCCACGTTGCCCAGACCGCCAATGACGACGATCACGAAGGCCTCGACGATGATCTGCATGTCCAGCGCATGGTGCACGGCCTCGCGCGGGATCTGCACCGCACCGCCCAGCGCCGCCAGGAAGGTACCCAGGGCGAACACGCCGGTGAACAGGCGCGCCTGGTTCACCCCCAGGGCGCCGACCATGGCCCGGTCCTGCGTCGCCGCGCGCACCAGCACGCCCCAGTGGGTGCGATGCAGCAGCAGCCACAAGCCGCCCAGCACCAACGGTCCCAGGGCGATGAGGGCCAGGTCGTAGCTCGGCAGCTTCTGGCCGAGGATGGTGACGGCGCCGTCGAGACCCGGGGCGCGCGGACCCAACAGGTCCTCGGGTCCCCAGATCAGGCGCACCAGATCCTCGATCATCAGGGCCAGCCCAAACGTGGCCAACAGCGGGAACAGGGGCGGGGCGTGATAGATACGGCGCAGGATGACGATCTCGATCAGCGCGCCCAAGGCGGCCACCATCAGCGCCGATGCCAGCACGCCGCCCCAGAAGCCAAGCGGTCCGGCGTGGTCCGCCCAGCCCAGAGCGTCCGTCAGGGTCCAGGCGATGTAGGCCCCCAGCATGAACAGGGAGCCATGGGCGAAGTTGACAATGCGGGTGACCCCGAAGATCAGCGACAGGCCGCTGGCCACCAGGAACAGCGACGACGCGCTGGCCAGGCCCGTGAGGGCCTGGATGACGAGGAAATCCATTGCTTGCGTCTCTGTGTGCCGCCGCTACTCGGGACGAAGCGCCCGCGCCTCGTCCTCGGGTGGCAACACGGAGCCCCCATCGCGATAGACGAAGTCCACCATGGTGCCCTGGCCATCGCGGACCGCCGTGCGGCCCACGAACGCGCCCATGGTCGACTGGTGGTCGGCGGCGCGATAGGAGATGCGGCCGAAGGGCGTATCCACCATCACCCCCTTGGCGGCGGCGATCATGGCTTCGGTGTCGGTGGAGCCGGCTTTTTCAATGATCGCGGCCACCGACTTCATGGCCGCGTAGCCGACCACCGAGCCCATGCGCGGCGGCTCCCCGAAGCGCGCCTGGTAGGCCGCCACGAAGGCCGTGTTCTCGGGGGTGTCCACCTTGTCCCAGGGGTACCCGGTGACGATCCAGCCCTCCGGGGTTTCGGCGCCGAGGGGGTCCAGGTACTCCGGCTCTCCGGTGAGCAGGCTGACGACGGCGCGGTCCTCGAACAGGCCACGGGTCGTGCCCTCGCGCACGAACTTCGCCAGGTCCGGACCGAAGGTGGCGTTGAAGATGGCGTCTGGTTCGGCCTGGACCAGCGCTTGCGCGGTGGCGCCGGCGTCGATCTTGCCTTGCGGCGGCCACTGCTCGTTCACCCATTCAATGTCCGGACGCAGGGCCGCGAGGGCCTTGCGGAACGCGGCCACCGCCGAAGTCCCGTACTCATAGTTGGGCGCGATCGAGGCCCAGCGGGTGGCCTCCAGCTTGGCCGCCTCCTCCGCCAGCATGCGGGCCTGCATGCCGGTGCTCGGGCGCAGCCGGAACGTGTAGGCGTTGCCCTTCGACCAGATCAGGGCGTCGGTCAGGGGCTCGGCGGCGACGAACAGGACCTGGCGCTGACGGGCGAAGTCGGACACCGCGAGGCCCACGTGGGAGAAGAACGTGCCCATGAGCAGATCGACGCCCTCCCGGGTGACCAACTCGTTGGCGGCGGTCACCGCCTCGCCAGGCTTGCCGGCGTCGTCGCGATCGATCACCTCCAGGGGCCGGCCCAGTACGCCGCCGGTGGCGTTGATTTCCTCCAGCGCCAGCCGCCAGCCCAGGCGGTAGGGCTCGGTGAACGCCGGCAGCCGGGTATAGCTGTTGATCTCGCCGACGCGGATGGCGTCTTCCGCCTGGGCCGAGGGCAGGCCTGCGAGCGTGACCCACCCCAAGGCGATGGCGCCGGCAATCCCCCCCAACCGGCGGCGCGTGACGCGATGGCTCCCAATCATCCCATGATCCTTCCTGGTGTCATGCCGTGGCGTAAACAAACACATCGCGCGTTGTTTGCCCCACGCGCGTTCGGGTCACTGTCGCGGATTCGATCGCGCGCCGCAATCCGCCTGGGAATGGTGCCAGGGCAACGGGCTCAGGTTAACGCGGGCAACGGTCCGCACGTTCGATGGAGATCCTTCGCACCTTTCAGGCGCTCAGGATGAGGTTAATATACTTCAGATAACCTCATCCCGAGCGA
>JANQGN010000235.1 GCA_028277295.1 Rhodospira sp. | reverse complement strand
GTGGGTGATCGGATCGATGTCCTTGATCTCGCCGGCCATGAAGCCATAGGCGCACTCGGCGTCGGTGTTGACCAAGTTGTCAATGAAGGCGGTGACCTTGTCCTTCACGTCGGCCGGCAGGCTCGTGCGCAGCACGATCGGTCCCTCGGGGATGACGTTGGAGCGCCAGATCTCCACCAGCTCGGTCATGTCCACCAGGCCGGCGTCCACGGCCTTGCGGAAGGCGCCGCTGTTGAAACCGTCTTCCCATTCGCCCAGACCGTCCGCCCAGGACACACCCGCGTCGTAATCGCCGTTGTAGACGCCGACGATGGTCTGCTCGTGGCCACCGGCGAACACGACGTCGCCGAAGTAGTCACCCGGTTCCATGGAGTAGCCGGCCAGCGGGATTTCGATGGAGGGGATCAGATAGCCGGAGGTGGAATTGGGATCACCGAAGGCGAACACCTTGCCCTGCATCTCTTCCAGCGCGGTGATGCCGCTGTCGGCGCGGGCGAAACCGATGGAGTGGTAGCCGTAGCTGCCGTCGGTGTTGATCTTGACCAGCACGGGCTCGACCGCCTCGGGGTTCTCCAGATAGGTCTTGGCGTAGCCCGAAGCGCCCAGCCAGGCCAGGTCAAGGTTGCCGCCAATCAGGCCCTCGATGACACCGTTGTAGTCGGCCGGCGCGAACAGCTTGGTCTCGACGCCAAGCAATGCCTCGACATGCACGCGCAGGCATTCATTGGAGCGCAGCCGGTCGGTGGCGTTCTCGCCGCCCAGGACGCCGATGCGGAACTCGTCAATGGTGTCCTCGGCCAGAGCGGCGCCGGAGACGCCGGCTGTGGCGACGAGGAGGACGGCCGTCGAGGCGGCCACGGCCTTGATCGAGACAGACATGGTCATGGATCCTTTCTTGTCGGGTCTTGTCGGGTGAGGCGTGATTGGGTGGATCGTGGGATGGGCGGGCGAGCCCCGGCCTCGGCTAGGCGCGCGGGGCGCCGCTTGGTGGACGGTCAGGCGCTGGCCTGAATGGCCCTGAGGGGAGGCCCTGGCTCGACGGTCGTGGACTCGGTCAACGCGGTTGAGGTGACTCCCTCGTCGAAGGTCTCGTCGGCGCCGTAAATCTCGCGGGCCACACCGGTGGTCACGGCCTCGGCGGGGCCATCGAAGACGATGGCGCCGGCGCGCATGCCGATGATCCGCTCGCAGTAGGTGCGGGCGGTGTCCAGGGTATGCAGGTTGCAGATGACCGTCAGATTGTCGCGCTCGTGGATCTCTCGAAGGGACCGCATCACCACTTGCGCGCTCATGGGGTCGAGCGAGGCGATGGGTTCGTCAGCCAGGATCATGCGCGGGTCCTGGGTCAGGGCACGGGCAATGGCGACGCGCTGTTGCTGGCCGCCGGACAGGTCCTCGGCCCGCTTCAGCGCCTGATCGGCGATTCCCAGGCGCTCAAGGGCATGGAGCGCCTGGGCGATATCGTTCTTGCCGAAAATCTTCAGCAGACTGCGCAGGGTGTCCTGGCGGTTCAGCCGACCGAGCATCACGTTGGTCAGCACGTCCAGGCGCGGCACCAGATTGAACTGTTGGAAAATCATCGCGCAGTCGCGCTGCCAGGCATGACGGGCCGTGCCACGCAGGGCCAGGATGTTGCGGCTGTCCACGATCACCTCACCCGAAGAGGCCGGGGTGAGATGGTTGATCATGCGCAGTAGCGTCGACTTGCCGGCCCCCGAGCGTCCAATGATGCCGATCATCTGCGGTCGCGCGACGTCGAAGTGGGCATTGTTCACGGCCACGACGGTACCAAACACCTTGTGAAGGCCCGAGACGCGCATACTAACCCTCGCCGTCGGCGCGGAACCAACACTGACCCCGCCCTTCGACGCCCCTGACTGAGTGATGGTGCCGGGAGCCTACCAAGCCCGACCGCGTAAGAGAACGTCAGTGCGGGCGATGAATCGCCAAATTAACGGAATGGACACGAAAGCAACATAAGACCGTAACATTATCGCATAAAAAAAGTCATGATTCGTCACATTGATAGCCTCGCGACTGCGAGTATAGTAGCTTTATGGATCAGTGGATAATCGTCTCTGTCTTAACATGGGGCGTCTATCCCATTGGTCGTGAATCTTTTTCGTTTTCGTTTTTTTGTACTCGTTTCCACCGTCATGGCCTCTTGTGAGGGCGACCCCGGTTGATGTAGGATGGTTTAAGTGGTTTGGTTGTCTATACAATATCTTTTGCGCGAAAACTGGTCGCCGAATACGCAGGAGGGGTCCTCTCGACACACGCCCATTGGAACCCGCGAACCGGCGGATGGTGGAGGCGGCCGATGATCACGGGATCAGACAATCATGCCGACCCGCAGGCGACGGGTCCCTCGAGCGGCGACATGGTGTCTCGCCGGCAACGATGGATGGCGGCCCTGGCGCGTGCGCCGGTGTCTCGGCTCGAGGACGCCCTGACCGGGCTTGTGGATGTGCCGATCCCGCAAATGTTGCGGTCGCCAGAAATCGGAACCATTATGGTTCAGGCTCGGGCCGGCGGAACCGGAGGGCGATTTCATCTCGGGGAAATGGCCGTAAGCCGGTGCGCCGTGCTGGTGCGCGCCGCCGACGGGTCCGCCCTGGTTGGCCACGGCTACGTGGCCGGTCGTGACAAACGCCATGCCGAGTTGGCGGCGGTGTTCGACGCGATGCTGCAGGATCCCGCTCGGCATGATGCGTTGGAGCGGGACGTGATTGGCCCCCTTTTGGAGGCGGAGGCGGACCGGCGCCGTCGCGTGCTCGCCCAGGCCGCCGCCACGCGCGTGGACTTTTTCACTATGGTGCGGGGTGACTAGGGTGACCACGGCAAGCGCCATCTCCACCGCGCCCCATGCTCCGTCATGGTTGGGACTGGCGGACGGCGCGGCGCCCGCGCCTGGGTTCGCCGATCCCGTGTTTGATGCCCAGCGCCTGTTCCGCGCGGCCCTGGAGGCCCTCAGCCGTCCCGGAACCGTCCAGCACCTGCCCATCTTGGTGACGCCGCCGGCGCCTTTGACCCCCTGGGCGGGTGCCCTGGCGCTGACCTTGTGCGACCTGGACACGCCGGTGTGGCTCGACCCTGTTCTGGATCAGCCCATGGTCCGCGCCTGGCTGCGCTTTCATGCCGGTTGCCCGTTGGTGGAGGAGCCGGCCACGGCCGCCTTCGCCCTGGTCGGCGGCGCGGCCCACCTGGACGATCTGTCGACTTTCGACATCGGCCCGGAAGAAGACCCGGACCGCTCGACCACCGTCATCGCCCAGGTGGCGGACCTTGACGCCGGGGCGGACGGGCCGCCGCTGCGCGGTCCGGGCATTCCCGGCACCGTGCGGGTGAGGGCGACAGGACTGGCATCCGGCTTCTGGGCCGCCTGGCGCGAGAATGGCGCCCTGTATCCGCAAGGGGTTGATGTCTTCCTGGCCGCGCCCGACCGTCTGGTGGGACTGCCGCGCTCGGCGATGGTGGCGGAGGGCTGACGTCATGTATGTGGCCGTCAAGGGTGGCGAGGTGGCCATCGACAATGCCCATCAGGCCCTCGCCGAGGCACGGCGTGGCAATACGGCCGTGCCCGACCTCACGGTGGCGCAGATCCGCGAGCAGATGGGCCTGGCCGTGGCCCGGGTGATGGCCGAGGGATCGTTGTACGACCCGGACCTTGCCGCTCTGGCGATCAAGCAGGCCTGGGGCGATCTGCCGGAGGCCATCTTTCTGGTGCGTGCCTACCGGACCACCTTGCCGCGACTGGCGGTCAGCGAGCCGGTGGACACCGCCAGGATGCTTGTGCGGCGGCGGGTTTCGGCGACCTTCAAGGATCTGCCGGGGGGCCAGGTCCTGGGACCGACCTTCGACTACACCCATCGCCTGATCGACTTCGCCCTGGCCGCCGAGGGCGGGCCGCCGCCACCGCGCGCGCCAGAGGCCGACCGGCCGCTTGATCCGGCCATGCCGCGCATCGCCGACATTCTTGGCGCCGAGGGCCTGATTGAGGAGGAAACACCGGGCCAGGGGGAGACGGGCGGCGGCGCCAACGCCGTCCCCGACCTCACCCGCCAGCCGCTAACCTATCCGGCCGGGCGCGCCGTGAGACTGCAGGCGCTGGCGCGCGGCGACGAGGGGTTCCTGCTGTCGCTCGCCTATTCCACCCAGCGCGGCCATGGCAACAGCCATCCCTTCGTGGGCGAGATCCGCATGGGCGAGGTGGCCGTCGAGATCGTGCCCGAGGACCTCGGCTTCCCGGTGATTATCGGCGACGTCACCGTGACCGAATGCCAGATGGTCAACCAATTCGCGGGCTCCAAGACCGTGCCGGCGCAGTTCACGCGCGGCTATGGCCTGACCCTGGGCTACAACGAGCGCAAGGCCATGGCCATGAGCCTGGTCGACCGCGCCTTGCGTCACGGCGAGCTTGGCCAGGAGGCCCCGGCCCAGGACGAGGAGTTCGTGCTCTCTCACGCCGACGTCGTCGAGGCCAGTGGCTTCGTGCAGCACTTGAAGCTGCCCCACTACGTGGATTTCCAGGCGGAACTGGACCTGGTGCGGCGGTTGCGCCGCGCCACCGCCGAGGACGAGGGAAATGCGGTCCGTGCCTCGGAGGCGCCGACATGATCCCGACAGATGACACCGCCGATACGGGCGCGGCCCCGGAGTCCGGCTATACCTTCGGGTATCTGGACGAGCAGACCAAGCGCATGATCCGCCGCGCCATCCTCAAGGCGGTGGCCGTGCCTGGGTATCAGGTACCCTTCGCCGGCCGCGAGATGCCCTTGCCCTATGGCTGGGGGACCGGCGGCATCCAGGTGACCGCCAGCATCATCGGTCCCGACGACGTGCTCAAGGTGATCGATCAGGGGGCCGACGACACCACCAACGCCGTCTCCATCCGCCGCTTCTTCCGCCGCGTGACCGGCGTGGCCACCACCGAACGCACGGCCGAGGCGACCCTGATCCAGACCCGCCACCGGGTGCCGGAAACACCGCTGGGTCCGGGGCAGATCCTGGTCTACCAGGTGCCCATCCCCGAGCCCTTGCGCATGATGGAGCCACGCGAGACCGAGACCCGGCGCATGCACGCCCTGGCCGACTACGGTGTGATGCATGTCACGTTGTACGAGGACATCGCGCAACATGGCCGCATCGCCACGGCCTACAACTACCCGGTCACGGCCAACGGGCGGTATGTGATGTCCCCGTCACCGATCCCCAAGTTCGACAATCCGAAGATGCATGACGCGCCGTTTCTTCAGCTCTTCGGCGCCGGGCGGGAGAAACGCATTTACGCGGTGCCGCCCCATACCTCGGTGGTCAGCCTGGATTTCGAGGATCATCCCTTCCAGGTGCAGTCCTGGGAGCGGATATGTGACCTCTGCGGCGCGGACGATAGCTACCTTGACGAGGTCATCGCCGACGACGAGGGGTCTCGGCTGTTCGTCTGCTCGGACAGCGACCATTGCGCCGGCCGCCGCGCCGCCGGTTATCGAGGACCCCGGGCCGATAGCCAGGCCGGCGTGGCGCTGACCGATGCCATGGCCGCCGTCAAACGCGAACATGAACGGGATCGACCCGCGCCACCCTCGTCCGAGGAGATGGGCCCATGACGGCGCTCTGCGCCGCGCGGCTGGATGCCGGGGCCGCTGGAGATGACATCCCGCTGCTGCGGGCCGATGGTGTCACCAAGTGGTACGGCGCCCGCCTGGGCTGCGCCGGCGTGACCTTCGACTTGTATCCCGGCGAGGTGCTGGGCGTGGTCGGCGAATCGGGGTCCGGCAAGAGCACGCTTCTCGGGGTGCTGTCCGGGCGGATGCCGCCGGACGCGGGCGGGGTCCACTATCGCATGGGCGGTGGCGCGGACCTGACCGATATCCACGCCCTGCCGGAAGGGCGGCGGCGCCTGCTGATGCGCACGGACTGGGGAGTCGTGCACCAGAACCCGCGCGACGGGCTGCGCATGGGGGTCTCCGCCGGGGCCAACATTGGCGAACGCCCGATGGCGGTGGGCGCGCGGCATTACGGCACCCTGCGTGGCCAGGCTGGCGACTGGCTGTCGCGGGTGGAGATCGACGCCGACCGCATTGATGACCGTCCGAGCGGCTTTTCCGGCGGCATGCAACAGCGCCTGCAGATCGCCCGCGTGCTGGTCAACGGCCCGCGCCTGGTGTTCATGGACGAACCCACCGGCGGGCTGGACGTCTCCGTTCAGGCGCGGCTGCTGGATCTCCTGCGCGACCTGGTGGCGCGGCTGGGGCTGGCGGCGGTGATCGTCACCCACGACCTGGCGGTGGCGCGGCTACTGGCGCACCGCTTGATGGTCATGAAGGACGGCCGGGCCGTGGAACAGGGCCTGACCGACCAGGTGCTGGACGATCCCCGGCATCCCTACACCCAGCTTCTTGTCTCTTCGGTGTTGCAGGCATGATCACCACCGCCCCCACGCCGCGCCCGGATCTCGGGCGGCCCATGATCCGGGTCGAGGGCCTGGCCAAGACCTTCGTGCTCCACACCCAGGGCGGCGCGGAAATCCCCGTCCTGCGGGACACGGCATTGACCGTGCACGCCGGTGAGTGCGTCGCCCTGCATGGGCCCTCGGGCGCGGGAAAGTCCACGCTGCTGCGCGCCTTGTACGCCAACTACCGGCCCGACGCCGGCCATGTGTGGGTGCGCCACGGCGAGGGGTGGGTGGACATGGTGACCGCTCCGCCGCGCCATGTGCTGGCCGTCCGGCGCCGGACCATGGGTCACGTCAGCCAGTTCCTGCGCGTGATCCCACGCGTCCCAGCGCTGGATGTGGTGGCCGAGCCGCTCATCGCCATGGGCGAGGGCCAGGCCACCGCCCGCGACCGGGCCGCCGGTCTGCTGACGCGCCTGAACATCCCCGAGCGTCTCTGGCCGCTGGCGCCGGCCACCTTCTCCGGGGGCGAGCAGCAGCGGGTGAACGTGGCGCGCGGTTTCGCGGCACCACGCCCGATTCTGCTGCTGGACGAGCCCACGGCCTCGCTGGACCGCGCCAACCGCGACGGTGTGGTGGCGCTGATCGCCGAGGTCAAAACGGCCGGAACCGCCGTGGTGGGCATTTTCCACGACGGCGACGTACGGGATGCCGTGAGTGACCGGCTGTTCGACCTGCACCCGTTGGGGAAGGCCGCATGACGGGGACCCTGTCGGAGCGGCCGACCGTGGATCCCACCGCGCGGATAACGGACTGCACCCTGGGGCGCTGGACCGAGGTGCAGGCGCGCGTCAGCCTGACCGAGGTGATCCTGGGCGACTACAGCTATGTCTGCAACGATAGCCAGGCCATCTCCGCGACCATCGGCAAGTTCGTTTCCATCGCCGCCATGACCCGGATCAACCCGGGAAACCACCCCATGGCGCGGGCGTCGCAGCACCACTTTCTGTATCGCGCGGCCCAGTTCGACCTGGGCGAGGACGACCCCGCGTTCTTCGAGTGGCGTCGGTCCTCTCCCGTGACCATTGGGCATGACGTCTGGATCGGCCACGGGGCGATCGTGTTGCCGGGGGTGAGCGTGGGGGATGGGGCGGTGCTCGCCGCGGGAGCCGTGGTCAGCCGCGACGTGGCCCCCTACACCATCGTCGGCGGAGTGCCCGCCAGGCCCATCCGGGTGCGATTTCCGGACGACGCCGTTGCCGCCTTGCTGCGCATCCGCTGGTGGGACTGGTCCCACGACCAGTTGCGCATGGCGCTGCCCGACTTCCGCGCCCTGGACATCGGTGCGTTCTGCGCCAAGTACGACACGAGACCCGTGATGCGGCCCTAGAGCGTTTTGATTGGCATGCGATCCGCCCTAGATCGTCGGCATGGGCCGGGTCGGCGGGCGGGACAGGCGTCGTGAAACGGGCTCGGCGCCATCTGTAGTGCTCGCGTCGGGTGTGGTAACATGGGCAAGCCACACATTGGCGGGTCTTGGCGGACGCCGGGGGCCGCCACCGCGTCGGGGCCACCGCCTATGGCCGAGGACATACCACACACGGCACCGCCAAGCGCGGTGGACTGGCGTCGACGGGACCGGGCATCGGATCGCCGCGACGGTGGCGGCCGTCACGCCGCGAGCGATCACGCCCGCGCCACGGACGCCTACGAGCGACTCGGGCCGCCGCCGCACGCCATCGCCGACGCGCTGTCCGTGCAAGGGGTTCCAAAAGCGGATCTGACGCCAGCGGTACGGCGGGCGCTGGGCCAGTTGATGGGTGAGATTGATCGATTGCGGCAGGACCTGGACGCCGCGCGCGAGGGCGGTGGGGCATCGTTCGATGTTCGGGAGCGGGCCGAACATCTCCCGCTGCTGGGGGCACGGTTGCTGGAGCGAACCTTGCGCCTCCGGTTGCAGGCGGCCGCCGAGGGTGGGCCGATGCCCGCCGTTGTCTTTCTGTATGCGGGAAACTATGAGGCCATTCGTGCCCGAGAGGGCCTGGCCGCCGCCGAGGCCGTTTATCATGCCATGGCCGGCGCGCTGGTGCGGTCGCGCGGCGGCGATGAGGTGGCCGGGGCGATCGGCGGGGCCAGTGCTGTGATGCTGGTGCCCTTCGACGGTCACGTAGACCGCCTGTGGGCGCGCGCCCGGAGCCTGGCCCAAGCGGTCGGCGCCCCCGTGCCCTGGCGGTCGGAGACCCTGCGCGTCGGCGTGCTGGTCGGGGTGCATGTGCCGCGACCAGGTGAGCGGCCGAGCGATGCGTTCTGGCAAGCGGAACAGGCCGCGCGGCGGTTGGTGTAAGAACCGTTAGAGCAAATCCCGAGCGATCCGGACCGGATCGCGACGACGATTTGCTTCAAAATCAGAATCCTAGAGCATGGCGAGTCCAGAACCACTCACCGTGCTCTAGGGGGTCCGTTCAAGGGGGCCGTGATACCGCCGTCGCGGGACCGGTCCTTGGTGTCCGTACCGTTCAGGCAATGATGTCTGGGGTTAACTGGTTCTGCAGCCGTGCGATCTCGTCCTTGAGGATCAACTTGCGTTTTTTGAGGCGCCGCAACTGAAGCATGTCGTAGGGCGCGGCATCCAGCAGTCGCGCGATTACTTCATCCAGGTCACGGTGTTCCAACCTCAGGGCCTCCAGTCGGCGGCGGAGGGTCGCGGTATGTTCATCGTCGATCATGCGGGGTCCGGTTGCGGCG
>JANQGN010000223.1 GCA_028277295.1 Rhodospira sp. | reverse complement strand
GCGCGACCTGGTGGCGCGCATCGACGCCGTGGCCCCGGCCACCGCCGAGACCCTTCAGGGCATCGAGGAGCACATGCAGTTCAAGCTGCCGCGCGCCCTCTCGGATGCCATGCGCGAGCGCGGTATCACCGTGGACGCCAATCGCGACCGTCACGATCTGCATATTGCCTGAGCGGGGCGCCGCCCCCTCCGCCAACCTGGGACCCCGATCCCGGTCCGTCCTGATGCCAGGATACGGGTCGGCGAGACATGGTCACATTGTCCCGATAGTACCAACGATCTTTTTTTATGAACGCTGGTAAGATGTCCGGTGCGCGCGGTGGCGGGGGTCCGTGTCCGCCAACCGCCGTTCCCCACCGAGCCGAAGAGGTGAGACCGTGGCTGTTCCCCTGATCCAGCAGATTCGCGTCGGGTCCTACCTGATGAAGCAGCGCCTGCGCGGCAACACGCGCTATCCCCTGGTGCTGATGCTGGAGCCCTTGTTCCGCTGCAATTTGGCCTGCCCGGGCTGCGGCAAGATCGACTATCCCGACAGCATCCTCAACAAGCGTCTCTCGGTTGAGGAGTGTGTGGGCGCGGCCGAGGAGTGCGGCGCGCCGATCGTCTCCATCGCCGGCGGCGAGCCGTTGCTCCACCGACAGATCGTGCAGATCGTCGAGGAACTCACCAGGCGCAAGCGCTTCGTGTACCTGTGCACCAACGCCTTGCTGATGTTGAAGCGGCTGGACGATTTCACGCCCACGCCATATCTGACGTTTTCCATCCACCTGGACGGCGACCGCGCGCACCACGACGAAGCCGTGGGCAAGGACGGCGTCTTCGATCGGGCCGTGGCGGCCATCAAGGAGGCGCGGCGGCGGGGCTTCCGCGTCACCTGCAACACCACCCTGTTCGAGGGCGTGGAGGTGGAGCGGGTGGCCAACTTCCTCAGCTTCGCCACCGATGACCTGGGCGTGGAAGGGGTGACCATCGCCCCGGGCTTCGCCTACGAACGCGCGCCCACCCAGCAGGTGTTCCTGAACCGCAGGCGCACCAAGCAGCTCTTCCGCGACCTCTTCAAGCTGGGCAAGGGGCGCAAGTGGCGCTGGAACCAGTCGCAGCTCTATCTGGACTTCCTGGCGGGCAACCAGACCTACGACTGCACGCCCTGGGGGAACCCGACGCGCAATGTGTTCGGCTGGCAGCGCCCGTGCTACTTGCTCAACGAGGGATCCGTCGCCACGTTCAAGGAACTGATGGAGACCACCGACTGGGACAGCTTCGGCACCGGGCGCTATGAGAAATGCGCCAACTGCATGATGCACTGCGGTTACGAGGCCACCGCCGTTGCCGACACGGTGGGCCGCCCCCTGAAGGCCTTGGGCGTGGCCCTGCGGGGCATCCGCACCGACGGGCCGATGGCGCCGGAGGTCTCGTTCGATGCCCAGCGCCCGGCGCTATGGGTGTTCGACGATTTCGTAAAGACTCAGATGAGCCGGTCCGATGCCGCTCGCGCCGATCGTGAGGCGGCGCGCGCCTGTGGCGGCGCCAGCAAGACCCGGCCCGGCACTGGCAAGGACGACACCGCCGCCGCGTGATCACCGCGTTATTTTCCGCGGGACCGGGGCGGGGTATCCTGTGACGGTCGGCGGGCGGCGATCGACGACGCTGCGGGTCTTGGGGCACCCGATGCGCCCGCCTGGCATGTTTCTTTGTGTTCGCCGCGTCCAGGGGGTGTGGTGGGGCGGGGCCTTTGTCGGACCGGTATGGCGCCCCTTTTCCAATTCCCCCGACGGACAATCTGGATTAGGCTCCCGGCCATGATGCACGACCCCGACAGCGGATCGCCGCCCCGCCTGGTCTACCGACTGTGTCACCCGGACGACTGGCGCGCCGCCGTGGCGGCGGGGGTGTTCGCTGGATCCGAGGTGGATCGCCGTGACGGCTTCATCCATCTGTCCGGGGCCGATCAGGTGCCGGACACGGCGGCGCGGCACTACGCCGCCGTCCGTCCTCTGATGCTGCTGACCGTCGATACCCACCGCGTTGATGGCGAACTGCGCTGGGAGGCAAGCCAGGGCGGGGCCCTGTTCCCCCATCTGTATGGCACCATTCCCGTGGAAGCGGTGCTGGCCGCGCAATGCCTCGCCGTGGACCGGGAGGGTCACTTGATGATTCCTCCGCTGATGACCGTACCGGGAGACTTGGGACCATGAAGTTCGTGGATAAGGTTTTTGACGACACGTTGATGTCGTTCCTGCAGGCGA
>JANQGN010000178.1 GCA_028277295.1 Rhodospira sp. | reverse complement strand
GAGGTGGAAGATAGGTAGCAAGCGATGGGGCTCATTGCGGTGCCGATCGTTCCCCAAGGTGGGACGCTATTGCACGCCACCACACAGGCCGGGGTGTGGTGATGCCTCCCTCAATCTCCTGCCAAGTGTTCCTCTCACCCCTCGTAGAGCACGAAGGGCGCCCAGGTGGCGGGGTCCCGTTCGGCGGAACTGGGACTGGTGATGTAGCGCAGCTTGGTCTGTTGCAGTGCCTCGGCGGGCGACATGCCAGGGTGCGACAGCCATGTCTCGTAGAACCGGCTCATGAAGGTGGCGGTCAGCTGGTCATCGATCGTCCACAAGGCCGCCAGCACATTTTTGGCCCCGGCCACGTACAGCGCCCGGGGCAGCCCCTCCAGCCCTTCCGAGTAGTCGAAAACCCCCTGGCCGGTCTCGCAGGCGGACAGGACGACCAGTTCGGTGCCATACAGATTGAGGGTCTGGACTTCCAGGGCATGGAGAATGCCGTTCTCGCCGTCGGGCGCGGCGTCTCCCGACAGGGCGCGGTTGGCGCCCGCCAGGGCGATGCCGGATTGCAGCAGGGGCCGGCCCTCGATGGACCCCGCCTTCAGGTAATACCCGTGCGTCGCCAAGTGCAACACACGCGGTGGTACGGTCAGAGACTTCAGGGCCTCCTCGGTTGCCTCCGACCCCGTCAGGATTATTGGCGTCGGTTCGTCCCGGCGCAAGTTGGCATAGGTTTCGGCGATTACTTGGACCTCTCGAAGGCTGCCTGGCAATGGTCTGAAACCGCCCCTCAACTGATTCCGGGTGGCCCGTGGAGTCAGTTGGATGGTGTCTTCCGAACCCGGTCGCGAAACTGGGCCTCTGCGGGTGGGTGAAAGTTGTATCAATGACTGACTTGCGATGGGTTCAGGGCCGAAGTCCACGCCGCCCACGGCCACCAGGCCCGTTCCGGTGGCCGGACGCTCCCGGGCCACCAGGTCGCGCCCGGTCTGCAACAGGCGCAGGGCCTTGAACCGCCGCGCCAGGCGTTGTCCGGTCTCATCCGTCAGGGCCGCGAAGGGCAAGGCGTGCAAGGGGCCATCCGGGGCGAGGAACAGGGTGTCCACGGTCTGAAGATGGGGCAGCAGGGGGGCGATCAGCGCCTGATCCCCCGCGCGCAGCAGGGCCTCGATCTCTGCATCCTTGTGGTTCGCCAGGACCCGGCGCTGGATGTCGATGATGGGGGTCGCCTCCCCCAGATCGACGGGCAGCGGCGTGCCCTCGGGTCGCAGGATCACGGCCAGGAGATGGACAACTCCTGTTGATGCGCCTTTGTCAAAATCGTAGGGTCGGAAGAGCTTGTATTCGACCAGGGCACTGTCTCGCGGCAAGGCAATCCGCACATCGCCGGTGTCGGCTTCGCGGACGGTCTGGAAGCGCCGGAACCGCTCGGAGGCCGCCCGCAAAGCCGCCTCGGCGCCGTCCAGCGCCTCGCGCAGGCGCTTCTTATCGATCGCAGGGACGTTGGGATCAAAGGCGACGTTGGACAGCGCCCGCCGCCCCGCCCGCACGCGGTAGATCGCTGCCAGCAGGGCAGGATCCTGGCTTTCCCGCGCCAGGTTGTTGAGCACCGCGTCGTCCTGGGCCAGGCGCTTTTTCCAGCGCAACACCAGGTCGGCGGCAAAGGTGGTCGTGTCGGGCGAGGGGTGGATCAGGGCCACCGTAAGACCCACGTCCTGGTATGCACCCATGCCTTGCAGCACGAGGCGGCGCGTCATGGCCGCCTGGGCTGTCTGGACTTCTGCACGGGTCCACTGTGCCAGGGCCTGATCGTTTGCCCGGAACAGCCTCAAGGCCTCGTCGAACTGGCCCAACCGGACCATCAGACCGGACAGGTTGCCTCGAAACACGATCGTGTCCGGGTGCTCCGGCCCCGGCACGCGCTCGCTGGCCTCCAGGGCGCGCCGATACAGCGGCTCCGCCTCCCCATACCGGCCCTGGCTTTCATAGAGCCCCGCCAGATTGTTGACGCTGGTCAGGGTGGATGGGTGCTCCGGCCCCAGCACGCGCTCGCGGGCCTCTAGGGCGCGCCTGACCAGCGGCTCCGCCTCCCCATACCGGCTCTGGGCCCGATAGAGCCCCGCCAGATTGTTGACGCTGACCAGGGTGGAGGGGTGCTCCGGCCCCAGCACGCGCTCTTGGGCTTCCAGGGCGCGCCTGACCAGCGGCTCCGCCTCCCCATACCGGCCCTGGCTTTCATAGAGCCCCGCCAGATTGTTGACGCTGGTCAGGGTGTCCGGGTGCTCCGGCCCCAG
>JANQGN010000614.1 GCA_028277295.1 Rhodospira sp. | reverse complement strand
GCGTTGCCGGCGATGTCGCCGACGGTGGGGTTGATCTGGGCCAGGGCGATGGTCAGCCGGTCCGCGTGAACGGTCATGGACGCCCTCTCCTGCGCGCCGCGTCATCCAAGCCGGAAACGTGCTTCCGGACCTCCAGTCATACGGTATCGCTTTCTGGCGCGGCCAGAGCGATTTTTCGCAAGCCGGGATCTGGCGCCGGTCTCAACTGCCGCTGTCGGCGACCGTGGCCGGCGGCGCGGTGACCTCGGGCGGCAGATCCATCAGCGTGCCTGGCGCGACGGTTGAGGGGAACATGGCCTGGCCCGGCGGGGGACCGACGCCCAACCAGGGGGTGCCGGCCTGGGCGGTGCCTGGCGCCGGGTAAACCGGGACGCTGGGCGAGGGCATCGCCGGGGCGGCCGGATAAGGCGCGGCCGCGTAGGGCGGCGGCGCGTGTGGCGTTTCCGGAGCCGGCATCGCGCCCCAGGGCGTGGTGTCGGGTGGACTGGTCGGGACCGGCGTCGCGGACGGGGCGGTGCCAGGCGGTGCGGGAGAGGACGGCGAGGGTACCGCCGGCCGGGGGATGACCCCGGGAGATCCCGCCGGGGCGGGTGTCATGGCCGGCATGGGCGGCGGGTCTGGCGCGGCCAGATGGGCTGGGGGCAGGGTGGCGGTTGTGGCCGGGGTGACCGGCGCCGCCCTGGGGCGCGGCGGCTCGGCAGCGCCGACAAGGGGGCGTGACCCGGATCCGGACCCAGGCGCCAGGATCACCGGTGGCGCCGGCGGCGACAGCGGCGCGGACCGGATCGGCGTCGACGCGGGCGCGACTGGCGGTGTCATGGGCGCGCGCGCCGGGCCCGACCCAAGGCCCAGGGCGGTGGCCACCTGCTCCATCATCAGATCGCGGCCCAGCGGAGCCAGATGACCGCCGGCGACCAGGGAGTCCAGGGCCGCCGCGATGCCGTCCCGTACAGCGCGGCGGGTGGGGTCATCGCGCCGCACCTGGGCCATGACCCCGGCGATGCGGGCCACATTGGCCGGCGTCCGGACCGCCTGTTCCAGGGCCAGGGAGCGGACCGCTTCCTGCAAGGTGAGGGGTTGCACCTCGGTGACGGTCTGACCGGTGGGCAGGCGCACGGTCAGCGCGGCCATGATGTCGGCGAAGGAATAGACCTGCTGGCTCCAGGCGGGACGCGCCGTCAGTCCGGCGCCGGCCAGGCCGCACGCCACGAGCAACGCCATAAGCAGAGACGCGCGAGGCCGGGACGTGCCGGCGCCGCGTCGGCAAGAGCACCGCGCCACGGGCCGTCGGGTCGTGCCTCCGGTCTCGATCGCTGCCGTTTGGGAGGTGCGGAACTCTCCGCCGCCGTTGCCCATCCCCGCGTCCCCATGGTGTCTGTGGCCGTGCCGCGCCGCCGCGCCTCGATCGTCGGTGACGGGTCTCAACAGGGCTCAACATCCAAAAAAAACAAAAAGATGCTGATATTTTGTTAAGAGTCGCGCGTAACCGTGGCCTTCGCGCCATGCGACACCCACGGACGGGATTTGCGTGTCATGTACGCTATGATGCGCGTATTTCATGGTTTCACGGATCCGGAGCGTCGGCAATGGTGTCGAACCCTGTCCTCGGCCTCTGCGCGCTGTTGGTCTGGGCGCCATTACCGCTGGCCAGCCATCGGCCCTGGTCGGCGGCGCTGCTGCTGACGGGACTCTTTGTCCTGGCGGCCTGGACCGCGTGGCGA
>JANQGN010000486.1 GCA_028277295.1 Rhodospira sp. | reverse complement strand
GCAAATCCTACTCAAGGGGGCGTGAGCGTCACGGTCGCCGCCTGTCTCCATCGACTTGGCCGACTCGAAACAGGAGCGTGATCGCGATCCGGCGCTCACTGCTGACGCGGATATCGCCACCGGCCAATGACCTCCTGCACGTAAGCACGGTCCCAGGTTTCGCGTGTCCAACTATCCGAGAACGAGGCCGCGCCGCGCCGAGGCTGCTGGCGCGGTGTCAAGAGGTCGAGGTTGATACGCATCGGCATGGGGGATGCCACGCCGACCACGAGTGCTTGAGCCGTGGCCAGGGCGGGCAGGACGCCCGCCAAATCGCCGGCGTCGTCAGGCAGCGCGCCGCGCACATAGATCAGGTCGCGCTCGTTGGACAGGCGCAACGCCATGACCGTGTTGCACTGGGACAGGATCTCCGGGTCCAGCTCCGACGGCCGTTGCGACACCAGGCCCAGACCCAGGCCGTATTTACGGCCTTCCTTGGCGATCCTTCCAAGGGCCCTGCGCGTCGATGTGAACCCGCTTGTGGTGTCGGCGGGGGCATAGCGATGCGCCTCCTCGCAGACCAACAGGACCGGAGCGCTCTGGACCTCCGAGGCGAACAGTTGGAAGTCGAACACGATCCGGCAGAACAGCGAGACCACCACTTCGACGACCTCGCTCGGCACGCCGGACAGGTCCACCAGGGTCAGGGGGGCGCCGTCGGTGGGCATGCGCAACAGGGTCGAGATCACGTCCACCATGGAAATACGCATCAAGGATCCGGAAAACATGAAGGCGAAGCGCGGATCTCCCATCAGGCCGTCAAGGCGATTGATCAACCGCATGTACGGACGCACGTCTTCGGATCGGCTCAGGCTGCCGACCTGATCGTCCAGGGCCTTGCGCAAATCGCTGAGGCGATACGGAATGGGTGAATCGACGGTCACCGTGTCCGGTGATTGCCGGCCAATGGGAGATTTGCGCTTGGCGTCCAGCAGGGCATCCAACAACACCATCAGCTCGGCGACGTGGTCATGGAGGCGAGGGCCCAGGAACACGCTGGCCAGTTCCTCGCCGGTCATCAGCCAGTAGGGCAGGCTCATGCCGGCCGGATCCACCACATGAGAGATGTCGCCGAACGCCTCGCGGTACTCGTTGTGCGGATCCAGCACGACCACGTGTCCGTGTGGAAAGCCTTCAAGCACCCGGTGCAACAGGAGGGACACGGCGCACGACTTGCCTGACCCGGTGGTGCCCAGGATGGCGAAATGCCGGCCTAGCAAGGCGTCCATGTGCAGGTGCGCCTGGACCTCTGGCGCGCCGTAGACATGGCCGACGGTGATGGTTGTGTCCGTCGCCGGGGCGAAGATGGCCGCCATGTCGTCGGCGGCGGCCAGCGCCACCGGGTCCCCCACGCGTGGGTGGCGGGTGACGCCCCGGTGCACGGCGCCGAGGCCGCCGTCGTCCAGCCGCTCGGCCTCGCCGATGGTGGCGATATCCACGGCCACGGGGCCGGCCGCGGGTGTGCCGCCGGCGCCATCGCGGGCGATGACGCCCGTCACGACGCCGATAACGGTGCCTTCCGTCGTGTCGATGCATACCAAGCGGCCGGGACGGGCCTCGCGAATGCCGCCGTCGGGCGATCCGTAGGCCATCACCCGCGATCCCAGGACCTGCATGAGATAGCCGATGGCTTCGGGCGCGGTATCGGCGGTCATGGCCACGGTTTCCCTCTCCGAGCCGGGACCCCCAGAGCGACCCATGCCGACCGGTCGGCGCGCGTCCGTCATCGTCCCGTCGCCGTCCATCATAGCAGAGGCCACCGAGGTTGACCGGTCCCGTCCGCGGCCGGGCCGCTTGGCCAACGAGTGATCCTCATCCGCCGCTGGCACGCGTGCGACACTGGAGCGCCGAGGGGTGAGCGGCATCGTAACGTTGGCCGAGGCGGCGGCGGGGACGCGCGCCGGGGTGGTGTCCGTGTCGACCACACCCCGTCACCTCCCATCCCGATCGGTGGTTGGGGTCAGGCCACGAGAAAACCGCGCCCAATCCCGAGGCGTGGCCTCGGACGGCGGGGGCGGCACGGCATCCAGGCGCCTTTGCAATTCCTCCATCATATACGTGAGCAAGGCCCGGCGCACCACGTCCTGCTGTGTTGTGCCGCACAGGTGGGCGAACTGCCGTAGCAAGCCGTGCTCCCGATCCGGCAGGCGCACGCTCACGTGACGGCGGCGCGGTGCCTCTCCCGGTCCTGGTGGCGGCGCGGGCACTGTCGCGGCGGCCGTCTCGCGGTCTACGCGGGGCGCGGCGCCGGTGGCGAACAGGCTGATATCCAGGTGCTCGCTATCGTCCTGGGTGTCGGCGGCGGGCGGTGCCGGTGCCTTGGCCAAGGGCGATGCCGGGGTGTCGTTGGTATCCGGCGCCGCGCCAAGCGGAGGCCGAGGCGCCGGGTCGCCCGCTTGCGGTTCCATTGCGGGGACTGAGGCCGCGTCACCTTGCGCCGGCGCGCCGCCAAGGGCGTCACGCACGCGCTGCCATGGACGCCCAGAGTCGGCCGGGCGTGGCGGTGCCCGGCGTATCATGTCGGCGGACAGAACCGGCGACACCTCGGGCGGGGCAGCGGGCTCGGTCTGGGGTGGTGGGGGTCCATCGGCGTTCGACGCGGCGTCGTCGTCATGGGGTGGCGTCTGCATCTGGGCTTGCGGTGGCGTGCGTCGACGCGCCCAGGCTGATCCCAGCCGGTTGTGCTCGGTGGGATCGGCGGGAATCGAGGTGGGTGATCGGGTAGCGGACCCTCCCACCGGTCGCACGGAGCCCTGCTGACCCCAGCCCGGCGGTCGGGGCCGATGCTGAGCGACGAGCGCGGAGTCTGGGAGGGAGTCGGGCGGGGTGGAGTCGACCACGACGCCGGCCACCGCCACCCGGGCCAGGGGTTCGTCGGCGAGCGTCACCGCCGCGGCCGGGACCGGGCGTCGGAACGGGGTCACCTGAGCGCCATCCGGGTCGCTCTTGGTGACCGTGGTGGGCGGGGGCTGATCCATGCCGGCCTCCTGACTGAAGGGACCGTAACCAAGGGTCCGGGCCAGGGCCTCGAACCGGTTTGGTCGGGTGGGGGGGATGGCCGCCTGAACGGCCGGCGCCGCGTCGCCCTTGCGGACGAACAGCGCGTCCAGACCGAAGACGTCCCGCATGGTCTAGACCTCCGCCATGCCGCGCCGCCCAAAGGGATGGCGTTGCGCGAGAGCGGTTCGGCCCTGGGCCGGCATCGGCCGGGTGCCGCGCCCGGCGCCCGGGGTCATGGGTTGCGGCAGGGTCGGCTGGGTCAAGGGTTGAGGCACCCCATGCATGCCGATGCTCATGCCCAAGCCGGTGCCGGTCGTGCCGCGATGGTCTCGGTCCGGTGTTGCGCGGGCGGGCGCGGCCGCGCGGACGGGCGTGCGATCCATCACCACGATATCATCGGTTTCGCCCTCCGTGTCCGCCCCATCCTCGTCAATCCCATCGTCAAGGGAACCGGTCTCCACAACCCGCATGGGCGACATGCGTTCGACGGTTTTGGCCGCCGGCCCGGAGTCTGGGACTGGCGCGCCCCAGCGGGGTTCGAGCGTGGCACGCGGGATGCCCTCGCGGGCGGCGAGGGCGGCCGCGCGTGGGCCGGGATCATAGGTCTCGCGCACGAAGTCGGACAGGGTGTGCCCCCCGAGGCGCGTCGCCAACCGATCGGCGAGCCTGGCGTTGCGATCCAGGCGGTCGGCGATGTAGGTCCAGAGGGCCCGCATCTCCTGGGCGGAGCGCCCTTCCGGGTTGATCTCCATGACCGTTCGGCCATCGCTCATGCTGACGGCGAACTCGGTTCGATTGTGTATGGTTACCGGCGCAACTGTGCCATGCTGGCTCAGCGCCACGGCGGCGTCGGCGGTGATGCGCGCGCGCACCGAGGCCGCGTTCACCGCGAAGACAAACGGACGATCCAGGCCCTCGACCAGATCCACGGTGGCGCCCGCCGCGCGCAGGTCGTGCGGGCTGGGCCGCACCGGCACCACCACCAGATCGGCGTTCTCCACCACGCTGCGGATGGCGATGGTGATGGCCGGCGGGGTGTCGATGACGACCATGGCGATGCCGCGCTCCTCAAGGGCGGCCAGCGTC
>JANQGN010000142.1 GCA_028277295.1 Rhodospira sp. | reverse complement strand
TGTCGCCGGCCCGCAGGGCGGCGAGCAGCGGCAGGTCCTCGGCGGCATCGGCGGCGTTGGGCGCGCCGGCGTCCAGCCGCCCCAGGTCCGCCCGCAGCTTGTCGTGCAACGGCCGTAGCGCCGCCGTCAGGGCGTCGACGACGGCCGGGTCCTGGTCGGCCTCGGCCAGCAGGGCGGCCAGGCGCCCGGCGGCCTCGCGCTGGCCCGAGGCGATCCCGTCCGCCGGGGGGCGCGTCTCCAGCCGCACCGACTCCACCCAGACATCGGGCAGGTCCACCAGCCGCGCCCGCAGGTCCGCCTCAAGGGCCTCGCGGTCGGCCGCCAGCGCCGCATGGGCCGGAGTCACGCCCCCCAACCGCGTCCGCACCGCCGCCGGCCGTCCCCCGGCCTCGGCGGCGACCTGGGCGCGCACCGCCTCGGCGCAGGCCACGCGGAGGCCCTCGGGATCGGCCCGGCCATCGGCGTCCACGTCCGTGACCAGCCAGCGGACCGCGTCGAGCACCAGCGGCGCGGCCGCCGTCACCCGGCCGTCGCGGACCGTGACCGAGACGCAGCCCTTGGGGCCGGTCTCGCGCATGTGCCGGCCCTGCAACACCCCGGGGTAGACCACCCAGGGCTCCTGGCTGAGAATGGCGTGCTCGTGGACGTGACCCAGTGCCCAATAGTCGTAGCCATGCGCCCGAAGCTGCTCCAGCGAGCAGGGCGCGTAGCGGGAATGGCGGGCGTGGCCCTCCAACGCCGTGTGCAGGACGCCGATGTTCAGCCACCCGGGCAGCGGCGCCGGATAGCCGGCGGCCAGGTTGTCGGTGACGGCGGCGGTGGCGAAGCTCTGGCCGTGGAGGGCGACCCGCTGGGCTTCCAACTGGATCGTGCCCGGTTGGTCGGCGGGGAACACATGGGCGTTATCTGGCCAGGGCAGGGAGCGGGTGATGCGATTGGCGGCGTCGTGGTTGCCGAACAGCACGGCCACGGGGATGCCGGCCTCGTTCAGGCGCTGAAGCTCTCGCGCCAGGAACAGGCCGGTGCCGAAGTCCGGCCAGTCGCCGTCATAGAGATCGCCGGCGATCACCAGAAAGGCCGCGCCGGATTCGATGGCGTGGTCCACCAGGGACCGCAGCGCCGTGCGCGTGGCGGCGCGGAAGCGCTCGACCGGGGCGCCCTCGTAGGCCGACAGCCCCTGAAGGGGGCTGTCCAGATGGATGTCGGCGGCGTGCAGGAAGTGGAGGTCCATGGGTCTTAATGGGCGCCCTTGCCAATCTTGGTGTCATCGCGCCCGCTCCCCGCTTCGCCGGAGCCATCGGCGTTCGTGGGATCCAGTGCCGTGGCGTCCTCCACCGTCTCCTCCGGCCCGGTGGGGCCATCCGACTCGCAGGGAACATAAAGGCCAAACGGCAGGCCGCCGACGCTCAGGACGAAGGCGTCGCTGTCGCCCTGCCGGTCCAGGACGATGGTCTGGGCCTGGCTGTAGACCGGGCTGTCCTCGTCGTTGCAGCGGGCGGCGAACGCGTATCCCGACTCGGTTTCCGCCCCGCGCGTCAGCATGCAGTCAAACCCGTTCAAGCCGATGCGCCACTCGGCGTCGCCATCAAACGCCGGCACGCCGTCGATCTCCACCCAGCGTCCCACGGCAATGACCGCGCGGCTGGCCTGGGCGTCGCAGGCCTCGGCGCGGCCCACCTCGCGCCACCAGCCTTGCAGTGCGACGGGGTCCAGGTCTTCGATGGGGATCAGGCCGTCGTCGCCGGGCGGGGTGCCGGCGAGCGGTCGTGAGACGTCGTCGATCGCCGGAGTCGCGGCCCCGCCGGTGTCGGGCGTCACGAATGGATCCCGCGGCGCCACGGCGACGGCGAAGGGATCGCTGGGCGGTCCGTCCGGCGGCGCGGCCGTCCCGGTCGCGGTCGCGAAGGGATCGACCGGCCGAATGCGGTGCCGCTGACAGGCCTGCACCGCCCGGGTCGCCGCGCGCGTGCCAGACAGGGGGACGTGGTCCACCTGCCGACCCTCGAACAGCACCCGCAGACCGTTGGACCGGGCGAAGGCGTCGATGAACGCCGGTGGGAGCCCGCGCACGGTCACGCCGGGCCCGGCGTCAACCACGATGCCGGTGCCCACGTAGGTCCAGGCGCGCCCCCGGTCAAAGACGAACGTGAGTTCGTAGGTGTCATCGGCCACAAGGGAGGCCCATTTGGGATTCGCCAGGGCCAGGAAGGGCCGGGCGCCCGGTGCCGCGCGCCCGAACGAGACCCGGGTGCCGCTCTGGACCGTGCCGGTCGCCAGGCAGCCGCCCACGCTATCGTTCACGCCAATCACCCAATGGGGATGTCGGGTCGTCATCATGTCGACATCGTAGGCGGCCAGGGCGGGCACGATCGGCGCGCCCACCATGGCGGCCGTGGCGGTCGCGACGGCCACGCCCAGCCCGACTGGGGTCAGGCGGCGGCGAGCGGGGACGGAACCGGCGGTCATGGCGAGGGCTCCCGTTCCAGCGGCTGGCCCGGGGGTCACCACGGGCCGGACCCGAGTCAGGGTGCCTGCCGTCCCCGCGCTGTCAACCGTTTTCGCCGGCTTCATGTTCCGACACGGAGACACGTTGCATGTCGCTATCCAGTGTCTGTGTCAGGGAGCCACATACCAATGTTCTGTGCGGCGCCGTTTGCATTCATAGAGGAAATCTCTTGAATGCGTCGCGGAACCAAGCCCTAGGCCGCCCCTCGGACCTCGGCCGGCGCCGGCGATGCCTCGGGCTCGCGCAGGCGCAGGGGTCGGGTCACCGGGCGCGCGCCTTCCATGCCCAGCAGCAGCAGGGTGCCCCGGGCCGGGTTCAGTTCCCCGGCCAGCCGGGTCGCCGGCCACAGGATCGGTGGGCGCAGCCAGGTCAGCTCCCGCTGGCCGGCCTCCACGGCCGCCGCCATCGCCGCCCAGCGGCCCTGGCTGTCGAACCCCCTGGAATGGCAGGGAATGCCGGCCCGCCAGTGATTGGTGGCCACCGCCGGGTCCTGGCGTACGCGGGTGCCGCGCCCGTCCTTCTCCAGGGTCCAGGCTTCGGCGGACCGGGTGCCGGCCAGGGTGAGGATCACTGGCACGCAGGACGGCGCCTCCATCAGGGCATGCAGGGCGCTTGTCGCGTCGGGACAGGTCTCCAGCACCCGGCGCAACAGATGGTCGGGGGGCGGCGCGGTGCTCGCCCAGACGGCCCGCCGGTCTTGCACCCAGCGGAGTGGGCGCGGGCCGGGGCCGCTGATGGGGGCCTGGTTCAACGTCACGGCGAACCGCCCTGGCGCCAGACCGGTCAGCACACCGGCATAGCCGGGCCAGGTGACCGCCAGGAAGGCGCCCGCCGGGCCGCGCATGCGGGCGACCACCATGTCCGCGCCCAGGCGCGGCATGTCCCAGTCGAGCGTCCGCAGCAAGGTGACGCCGGGTGGGCCGTCGTCCTCGGCCTCCATTTGGTCGGGCGCGGCGGCGGCCGTGCAGGCCCACTGGTGCGACAGGTTCAGGGCCAGCGCCCCCGGGCCGTTCATCGCCGCCGCCACCCGGCGCAGGTCGTCCGCGTAGGGGGTGGTGTTGCGCGCCAGCCAGCGTTCGCACAGACGGTCGGCCAGGCGAAGGATCGGCCGGGTGTAGGTCCGCTGCGCCAGGGCGAGCAAGCGTCTGGCCACGTCCGGCGCGGCCTCCACCAGCGCGGGCGCGCCCGCCGCGCCGATATCGATCACCGGGATTTCTGGAAGGTCCTGGGGAATGGCGGTCAGGTCCATGGGCGCACTCGGTCCGGTAACGGATACCGCAGGATCTCTTACCGCGCGTCCGCGCTCAAGATCTTCCGGCGCGCTTGCGCGCTTTGGGGGAGATCCCTCGTCGGGCCGTCGAGAGCGACTCTCTTGACGGCATGGAGCGCCGCACTAGGATTTCGACGACCTGCTTATGGCGCGCGTGAGGAGACCGATTTTGGACGTGGACCAGACCATTCGCGATCTGGCGGCCATCGGGCCGTTTCCGGAAGCCACCGTACGGGCCTGCCTGGAGACGCCGGAAGCGGTGGTCCCCCGGTTCATCGACATCCTGGACCGCTGCGCGGATGGCGCGGACCTGTCCGAGGACGAGCGCGAGGCGATCTTCCTGTTCGTCCACATCCTGGGTGATTTTCAGGAGACGCGGGCCTTTCGGCCGCTGATCAACCTGCTGCGCCAGGATGGCGACACCGTCGAACCGATCCTGGGCGACAGCCTTTTTGAAACGGTGCCTCAGGTCCTGATCAGTCTGTATGACGGCGATATCGCGCTGCTTGAAACCCTGATCGGCGATCCCGGCGCCTCCGAGTGGGGACGGCAG
>JANQGN010000462.1 GCA_028277295.1 Rhodospira sp. | reverse complement strand
CCTGAAGCGGCTGTGGAGCGAGGGGCTGACCACGGGCGAGATCGGCAAGGCGCTGGGTGTTTCCAAGAACGCCGTCGTCGGCAAGGCGCACCGTCTGGGACTGAAGGGCCGTCCGTCGCCGATCAAGCGGGTCAAGCAGAAACAGCCCAAGCAGGACAGCCGTATCAGTTCGGTGATCGACCTTTCGGCGCACACCTGCCGCTGGCCGGTGGGGGACCCCAAGGAACCCGGGTTCCATTTCTGCGGTAAGCCGGCGATCCCCGGCAAACCCTACTGTCCGGAGCATGCCGCCGTGGCCTATGTCAGTTCGTCCAGTCGCTCCAGCAAGGATGATGACGCGGCGTAAGGGGGAACGGTCGGCGGGTGTGTCGCGCCAACGGCTGCGTCTGGTTTACGGCGCTATCGCGCCATGACGATCCTTGGTGGCTCGTCGTTGAGGCTGCGGATGACCCAGTCGTAGTAGACGAACCCCTGGGGTCCCTGGGCGCGGCGGCGCGCGTTGTGGCTGAGCACGGGCCGGTTGGTGGCCACCCGCATCTTGCCGCGGGTATCAAGCCCCACGGCCATCAGGCGCTCGCGGTTGTCGTCGGTGATGGCGTGCGTCCGCACCACCAGAATACCATCCTCGCGGGAGATCAGCGCGATCACGCGCGCGTTGGACCGCAGGAAGTAGACGGTTTGATCGCCGTCGACATGGCCGGTCCCCTGGTAGAACACGCGGAAGCGCCCGGCGCCCTCGTGCGTGACCTCGGAGAACTCCGGGTAGCGCTCCAGGTCGCGGCGGATGTTCTCCACCTTCTCGGCGATTTCGGATGGCGTCAGGTTTCCGCGCCGGATATCGGCCCACAGCGGCGCCCAGGTGAGGGTTCCCGAATAGGTCAGGCCGAACTCGCCCGCCCGATTCACGCGGATTTCAACCAGGAAGTCGTCGGGCACATAGCAACTGGCCACCAGCGGCAGCAGGATCAGCGTCGCGACCATCGCCCGCCAGGGGCCGCGCGTCCATCGGGCGATCCATTGAGGCCAAGGATGCCCAAGCCGGAAGGCTAGCCGACCACGGTCTTGGCCTGTCGCCATAGCTGTTCCATCTCGTCCAGGGAGGCGTCGGTGGTTGCGCGCCCGGCCTCGGCCAAGCGCTCTTCCAGGTGGCGAAACCGCCGTTCAAACTTGGTGTTGGTGTGGCGCAAGGCCGACTCGGCGTCCACCTGGAGTTTACGGGCGAGTTGGACGCAGGTAAACATCAGGTCCCCCACCTCATCAAGCAGGCGGGCTTGGTCAGCGCCGGCGTTCACCTCGGCGCGCACCTCGTCCAGTTCTTCCTGCACCTTGTCGAGCAACCGGTTGGGATCGGGCCAGTCGAAGCCCACGCGGGCGACCCGGTTGCCCATCTTTTGCGACCGCGTGGTGGCCGGCAGGCCCACGGTCAGGCCATCCAGCACGCCGTGATGAGCTTTGTCGGCCCGTTCCCTGGTCTTCTGGGCTTCCCAGGCGTCGGTCTGCGCCGCCGCGTCGGCCACCTGAGCGTCGCCGAACACATGCGGGTGGCGGCGGATCAGCTTATCGGCGATGGCCGTGGCCACGGCGTCGAAGTCGAACAGGCCGGCTTCCTCGGCCATTCGGGCGTGGAACACCACCTGCAACAAAAGGTCGCCCAGTTCGTCCCGCAGGTCGGCCATGTCGTTTCGCTCGATGGCGTCGGCGACCTCATAGGCTTCCTCGATGGTATGCGGCGCCACGGTGGCGAAAGTCTGTTCCACATCCCAGGGACACCCGTCCCGCGGGTCTCGAAGACGCGTCATGATGGCCAGAAGGCGGTCGATGGGGCGGCCGATGGAGACGGGATCGTGTGTCATGGCCTTGGGGTAACCCCTTCCGCGCGACCGCGCAAGCGTCGTGCGTGGGGGCGACCCCAAGGCCCCGGCCTGATTGCGCCTGCGTGGCTTTTCTTGCGGCGCAGTGCGGGACGCTCTATATAAATCAGTTCGGTTGGACCCTCGGGGAGACTCCTGAATGGCGCGCGTAACGGTCGAGGATTGTATTCAAAAGGTACCGAATCGATTTGAACTGGTGCTGATGGCGGCGCAGCGGGCTCGTGACATCGCCGCGGGGTCCCCGCTCACCGTGGACAAGGACAACGACAAGAATCCGGTGATCGCGTTGCGCGAAATCGCCGACAGCACCACCGACCTTGACCAGATCCAGGATGACCTGATCAAGGGATTGCAGAAGCACGTGGAGACCGACGAGCCCGCCGAGGATGCCTTCGACGCCCTCGCGGCGCAGCATCACCTTGCGGCCGAGATCGGTGAACCCGCGAACGAGGCCGAAGAGGTCGCCGCCGATGGCCTGACCATTCATGGCGATGGGGGCGAGATCGAAGAGGCGACGGCTGAACAGGCGATGACCGTGGACGAAGCGGATCGGGATGGTGCCTCCCTCGTGGACGAGTCCTGACACCCTCGGCTCGACTCAGGCAAACGGTGACCAGGGTGGTCGGACCGTTGCGCGGCAGACGGGCCTGATCGGGTGCGGCGCCGAGGGGGACCGGCTGATGAGCCCCACCTGGGGTGGCGCGGTCGCCGCGCCAAACAGGTCATGGGTGGATGATGATGGGGTCACCCCGGGGCCGGCGCGGATGATGCGCTCGCCTTCGTCCAGGCGGCGGAGCGCGCGCGGGCGAGCGGTCCCGGTGGCGTGGTCCGGGAGGGCGACGCCATGATGCGGCAGGTGGAACTGGTCGATCGGGTGATGAGCTATGACCCGGCGGCCGACGAAGGGGCGCTCCACCGCGCCTATGTCTACGCCATGAAGATGCACGGCTCGCAGCTTCGCGAGTCGGGCGACCCTTATTTTTCCCACCCCATCGAGGTGGCGGGCATCCTCACGAACTACAAACTGGATTGCGCCTCGATCATCACGGCATTGTTGCATGACGTGATCGAGGACACGTCGGCCACCCTGGACGAGGTCACGCGCCTGTTCGGAGAAGAGGTGGCGACGCTGGTGGACGGCGTCACCAAACTGGCCAAGATCAAGTTGCAGTCCGATGGCACCACGCGAGAGGCGGAAAACTTCCGCCGTCTTGTGCTGGCCATGTCCAATGATATCCGCGTGTTGCTGGTCAAGCTGGCCGATCGGCTGCACAACATGCGCACCCTGCATTTCGTCAAGAGACCCGAGAAACGCCGCCGCATCGCGCTGGAGACCATGGAGATCTACGCGCCCCTGGCCGAACGGATCGGCATGCACGAGGTCAAGGACGAGTTGCAGGATTTGGCGTTCCAGGAACTGCATGCCGATGCCCGCGAGTCCATTCTCGCCCGCTTGTCCTTCCTGGAGGAGCAAGGCGACACACTCAAGACACAGATTCTGGACGAACTGCACAAGGTCATGGCGACCCAGGGCATGCAGGCGGCTATTTCCGGGCGCCTCAAGAGTTCCTACTCGATTTGGGACAAAATGCACCGTAAGGAGGTGGATTTCGAGCAACTCTCCGACATCATGGCCTTTCGGGTCATGGTGGAAACCCTGGAGGATTGCTATAAGGCGCTTGGAATTATTCATGCCAGCTATCGGATGGTGCCCGACCGATTCAAGGATTACATTTCCACGCCCAAGGCCAATGGTTATCAGTCCATCCATACGGCGGTGTTGGGACCCCGGAATCACCGCATCGAGGTCCAGATCCGCACCCATGATATGCATGAGGTGGCTGAACGCGGCGTCGCGGCCCATTGGTCCTACAAACAGGGCATGCGGCAGAACGTGGACGGCAAACAGTATCGCTGGCTGCGCGAGCTGATCGAGATCCTGGAGCACACGTCCACGCCGGACGAGTTCCTCGAGCACACCAAGCTGGCCATGTATCCGGACCAGGTGTTCTGCTTCACACCGAAGGGAGACATTATTAACCTGCCCGTGGGGGCCACGCCGGTGGACTTCGCCTACGCCGTTCACACCGATGTCGGCAATCGATGCGCTGGCGCCAGGGTCAACGGGCGGCTGGTGCCGTTGCGGTACGTCCTCAATAATGGCGATCAAGTGGATATCGCCACAAGTAAATCGCAAACGCCGTCGCCGGACTGGGAGAACTTTGTCGTCTCCGGTAAGGCGCGGGCGCAGATCCGCCGGTTCATCCGGGTGCGTCAACGCGAGCAATACGCCAGCCTGGGCCGGCAGATGTTGTCCCGGGAGTTCACCAAGTCCGGCTACACCTTCACCGAGAAGGGGCTTGAGGGCGTTCTGGGGCGTTTCCGGGCGCCGACCCTGGAGGATCTCTGCGCCGAGGTGGGGGCGGGCACGATCAGCGCGCGCGAGGTGGTGACCGCCGTCTATCCGGGGCTGAAAGCCACCCGGAGTCTGGCGCGCGTCATCCAGCCGTTTAGCCGCGGCTGGTCGCGCGCGCGCACCGAGAGCGACAGCGCGCCCATTCCCATCAAGGGCCTGATCCCCGGCATGGCCATCAAGTACGCGGGGTGCTGTCATCCCTTGCCCGGTGACCGGATCGTCGGCATCGTCAACACCGGCAAGGGCGTCACCATCCACACCATCGACTGCGACCAGCTCGAAACCTACGCCGATGAGCCCGAGCGCTGGCTGGACCTGGCCTGGGACGATCGAGCGACCGTCGACGTGCACACCGGGCGCCTGAAGGTGGTCGTGGGCAATCAGATGGGATCGCTGTCCGAACTGTCGACGGTCATCGCCAAGAACCTGGGGAACATCACCAACCTGAAAATCACCAGTCGCAGCGCCGATTTCTTCGACATGATGATAGATGTCGAGGTTCACGATGTCCGCCACCTGACCAATATCATTGCGGCGCTTCGGGCCTCGTCCTCCGTGAACTCCGTGGAGCGCGCGCGACGATAGAGCAAATCCCGAGCGATCTGGCACGGATCGCGACGACGATTTGCTTGAAAGACAGATTGTAAGAGCCCGTCCGGAAAGTCTCGGGGGCCGCAATATATGGTGTGCCAGTGCCCGAATCGCATGCCGTATGTGGTGTTTTGCAAGGCTTTCCGGACAGACACTAAGGGCGTGCTGGGCGATTCAGAAATCGCGCAACTTACTCTAAGGGCTCCACGCCGCCCGTTTCGCCTCTTCCGCCAAGGACCGTTACACCATGCCCGTTCGTCCTTATCGCTCCGCCCGGTCGCTGCGTCTGGGTGTCAACATCGATCATGTGGCCACCATCCGGAACGCCCGGGGTGGGCTGGTTCCCGACCCCCTTCGCGCCGCCCATATCGCCGCCGCGGCGGGCGCCGACGGCATCACCGCGCATCTTCGGGAGGATCGGCGTCATATCTCGGATCATGACATCGTGCGGCTGTCCCGCGACATCGACCTGCCGCTGAACCTTGAGATGGCGGCCACGGACGAGATGCTGGACATCGCCCTGCGTCACCGGCCGCATGCGGCCTGCATCGTGCCCGAGCGGCGTGAGGAGCGGACCACGGAAGGCGGTCTGGATGTTGCTGGCCAGCACAACCATCTGGCTCGGTTTGTCTCCGCCCTGAGCGCCGCCACCGTGCGCGTGTCACTGTTCATCGAGCCCGACGCGCGCCAAGTCGATGCCGCCGTGGCCCTGGGGGCGCCGGTGGTCGAACTTCATACCGGGCGCTATTGCGACGTCCAGGGTGCCGCGCGCGTGGCCGAACTGGAGCGGTTGCGCGTGGCCGCCCAGCGAGCCGCCGATGCCGGCCTGGAGGTGCATGCCGGCCATGGGTTGACCTACGACACGGTGCGGGATGTGGCGGCCATTCCGGTGATTCGGGAGTTGAACATCGGTCACTTCCTGATCGGCGAGGCCATCTTCGTCGGTCTGGAGGCGTCCATCCGCCGCATGCGGACGCTGATGGACGAGGCGCGACCCGAGGCCGACATGGATCCCGCCTCTGGCGCCAGCGCCTGACCCAGCCTTGACAATCCCGGGACCCACTGGCTTGATCGGCCGGTCCCGGCGTGGCGCGGCGGTGTCCCGCCGCGTCATGGAATCGTCCCCCGGGGAATCTCCCGGGAACACGCGAGCCCGTTCATGCAGAAGAAAAAATCCGGCGGCTTCGGCGAGACGATCCGGACCGTGGTCTATGCCATCTTGATCGCCATCGTCGTGCGCACCGTGGCCTACGAGCCCTTCAACATTCCGTCGGCCTCGATGGTGCCCACGCTGTTGATCGGCGATTACCTCTTTGTGTCCAAGCTGTCTTATGGGTACAGCCGCCACTCGTTGCCCTTTAGCTTTCCGCCGATTTCCGGGCGTGTCCTGTTCACGGAACCGGAGCGCGGCGACATCGCCGTGTTCAAACTGCCGTCCGATCCGTCGGTGGATTACATTAAGCGGATCATCGGGCTGCCGGGGGACCGCATCCAGATGATCCGGGGTGTGCTGCATATCAATGGTCAGCCGGTGCCGCGCGAGCGGATCGAGGACGCGGTCTGGCATGACAACGGCGGCAATGTGCATCGCTCGCCGCGCTATATCGAGACTCTTCCGGGTGGACGCGCGCATGTCATTCTGGAGGATCGGCGCGACACGGGTCCGCTGGATGATACGCGAGAGTTCACGGTGCCGGACGGGCATTATTTCATGATGGGCGACAACAGGGACAATTCCGCCGATAGCCGCGCCAACGTGGGCTTCGTGCCGCGAGACAACCTTGTGGGCCGTGCCGATGTGATCTTTTTCTCCACCAATGGGTCGGCCGCCCTTTGGGAAGTGTGGAAGTGGCCGATGGCGATCCGCTTCGGGCGCTTGTTCGACCTGGTTCGTTGATCGCCGTCGCCGCGCCCGCGCGCCGTTGGCCCGAACGAACCACCACGAGGACCGCATCGCATGACGGGACCGTCGTCAAGCGCCGCCGAGCGCGGTGCCGAGACCGCGCCGGGCGCCACCGCCCTTGAGAACCGCCTTGGGCATCGGTTCCGTCGGCGCGAGCTGTTGGACCGGGCCTTGACCCACGGTAGTCTGGGCGGTGGCCTGGAAAGCTATGAACGGCTGGAGTTCCTGGGCGACCGGGTCCTGAACCTGTTGATCGCGCATATGCTCTACGAGCGGTTTCCCAGCGAACCCGAAGGGTCCCTGGCGCGACGGCACACGGCGCTGGTGCGCGGCGAGGCGCTCGCCCTGGTGGCCCGAGCACTGGATTTGCCGCCGCTCCTCCGCCTGTCACGGGGGGAGGTGGACCTTGGCGGGCGCGACAACCCCACCTTGCTGGCCGACGTGTGCGAGGCGCTGTTGGGGGCCCTTTATCTCGACGGCGGGCTGGAGGTGGCGGCGCGGGTGGTGCACCGCCACTGGACCCCCTTGATGGATCAGGACCTGTCGCCGCCCAAGGATCCCAAGACAAGCCTGCAGGAGTGGGCGCAGGGGCGCGGCTTGCCGTTGCCGGTCTACGAGACGGTGGGGGCGAGTGGCCCGGATCACGCGCCGACCTTCACCGTGACCGTGCGGGTCAAGGGCTGTCCCGAGGCGCGGGCCGACGGGGCGTCCAAGCGGCAAGCCGAACAGAAGGCTGCCGCGATGCTGCTGGAAAGGGTTCTCTGAGGTGACCGAGGAGCCGAACACCATCGCCGAGTCCATGAACCACGCGCGCGATACCACCCGCTGTGGCTTCGTCGCCGTACTGGGCGCGCCGAACGCGGGCAAGTCCACCCTGGTCAACGCCATGGTCGGGACCAAGGTGACCATTGTCAGTCCCAAGGTGCAGACAACCCGGACCCGGGTGCGGGGTGTCGCCTTGCAGGGGTCGGCGCAGATTGTCTTCATCGACACGCCGGGGATTTTCACGCCCAAGCGGCGACTGGAGCGGTCCATGGTGGCCGCCGCCTGGGACGGTGCCGCCGACGCGGATCAGGTCGTGCTGGTGGTGGACGCGCATCGGGGCCTCGACGATGACACGCGCGCGATCATCGACCGCTTGCGCGAGTCTGGCCACGCCCGGTGTGTGCTGGTCCTGAACAAGGTGGACCTGGTCAGGCGCGAAACCCTTCTGGCCCTGGCGGCGGAGGCCGATGCCACGGGCCTGTTCGGGGCCGTGTTCATGATTTCGGCGCTTAAGGAGGACGGCACCGCCGATCTGCTGACTCATCTGGCGCGGGCGGCGGCGCCCGGCCCCTGGATGTACCCCGAGGACGAGATCTCCGACCTGCCGCAGCGCCTCTGGGCGGCGGAAATGACGCGCGAGCAGATCTTCCGGCAACTGCATCAGGAACTGCCCTATGCCGCGCATGTGGAGACCGAGGCCTGGCAGGAGCGCGCTGACGGCTCGGTGCGCATCGATCAGGTGATCCATGTTCAGCGCGACAGTCAGCGGGCCATCGTCCTCGGCAAGGGCGGCAGCAAGGTGCGCGCCATCAGCACCAAGGCGCGCCAGGAGATGGCGACGCTTCTGGAGCGGCCCGTCCATCTGTTCCTGCATGTCAAGGTTCACGAGAAACTCTGGGACGACCGGCGCCACTATGCCGAGTGGGGGCTGGACTTCGACGCCTGACGACGGCCCGGAGAGGCGAGGAGGGGACGGCGGCGCCATGAACGCCTGGGCCATGATTTTGGTGGCGGTGGGGGCCGTCAGCCTGATCGTGCTGGTGGGGCAGCATGGACTGTGGCGCCTGCCACGGTGGGTGTCGCCGATCCTGCTGTTCGTGGGCTTCGGGGGCATCCTGGCCGGGATGGGGGTGTTCACCCTGGCGCTGCTGGTGGGATGACACAGAAACATGGCCATCGACTGGCGCGACGAGGGGTTTGTCCTGTCGGCCCGGCCCCACGGAGAACACAGCCTGCTCGTCTCGGTGCTCACCCGGGCGCACGGCCGCCATATGGGGCTTGTGCGGGGCGGGACCGGCAAGGCGGCGCGCGGGCTCTACCAGACCGGCAATCGCCTGGTGGTTACCTGGAAGGCGCGCCTGGCCGAACACCTGGGCAATCTGACCGCCGAAATGGCCGAGGCCGTTGCCGCGCGCCTCCTGGGGGCGCCGGATCGGCTGGCGGTGCTGGTGGCGGCCTGCGCGGTGGCCGACGGTGCCCTGCCCGAGCGCGAGCCCCTGCCGGCGGAGTTCGATGATTTCGAGGGCCTTCTGGCGCTGCTGGTGGACGAGGCGCGGGCGGCCGAGGCCGGCCCGGCCCTGGTGGTCTGGGAACTGGCCCTGCTGGCCGACCTGGGCTTCGGCCTGGATCTGTCCTGTTGCGCGGCCACGGGGCGCAACGACACCCTGGTTTATGTCTCGCCCAGGAGCGGCCGGGCGGTGTCGGCGTCGGCCGGAGAGCCTTACAGGGACCGCCTGCTGCCCCTGCCGCCGTTCCTGCTGGGGGAGCGCGCGGGTCTGGCCCGTGTTCCGCCCGAGCAGGTGCGCGACGGCCTGCGCCTGACAGGGTTCTTCCTCGACCGCCACGTCTTCGCGCCGCGGAACCAGGGCTTGCCCGCGGCCCGGGTCAGGGTGGCGCGGCGGGTGGAGGGAATGCCGTAGGGTGCGCTCGACGGGCGCGACAGCGGCCGGCAGCGCACCGGCGCCCGAGGTTGCTGGTGCGCTGCGCCTTCGGCGCGAGCACACCCTACGGGGTACGAATCGTAGAAT
>JANQGN010000450.1 GCA_028277295.1 Rhodospira sp. | reverse complement strand
GTTCGAGATCGAACCGATCGTGTCCATCAACGTGGGCTTCATCGATCTGTCGTTTACCAACTCCGCCCTGGCCATGGCGTTCGCCGTCGCCGTTTCCTCTGCTATCTTCTTTGTGGGCACCCGGCGTCTGGCTCTGGTCCCGGGCCGTCTGCAGTCGGTCGCGGAGCTGTTCTACGAGTTCGTGGCGAACATGGTGAAGGACAATGTGGGGCGCGAAGGGATGCAGTACTTCCCCTTCATCTTCACGCTGTTTCTGTTCGTCTTTTTCGGTAACCTGCTGGGTATGGTGCCGGGCAACTTCACCTACACCTCGCACATTCTCGTGACCGGCGCGCTTGCCTTGTTCATCTTTGGCGCCGTCACGGTCATCGGGTTCATGCGCCACGGCATCGGCTATCTTCGGATGTTCTTCCCGAAGGGCGCGCCGATCCTCACCGCGCCGATCCTGATCCCCATCGAGCTGATCTCCTACCTGTCGCGTCCCTTCAGCCTGTCGGTCCGGTTGTTCGCCAACATGACCGTTGGCCACATCATGCTGAAGGTGCTGGCCGGGTTCGTGGTGACGTTGGGCGTGGTTGCTGGCGTCGTCCCGCTGGCGGCGGTCATCGGCATCACGGTGCTGGAGTTCTTCATAGCCGCCTTGCAGGCCTACGTGTTCACCATCTTGACCTGCATCTACCTGAACGACGCCATTCACATGCACTAGAACGGGGTGCGGGTCGCCGCGCACCTCCGCACGCGAGGGCGCGCGACGGAGGGCCGTGTCCATCGGACAGGCTCGCCCGCTCTGGGATCGCCGGTCGCCGCCGTGGCGGTGGAGGGGTCCGCCGAAGTCCACCGAAGTCCACTGTGTCGTCCTCAACCAAGGGAAATGGGTACCATGGAAGCTGAAGCCGCGAAGATGATTGGTGCCGGTCTGGCCGCCATTGGCATGATTGGGTCCGGTATTGGCGTGGGTAACATCTGGTCCAATTTGATCGCCACCGTCGGCCGCAATCCCGCCGCCAAGTCTAACGTGGAACTGTACGGCTGGATTGGCTTCGCCGTTACCGAGGCCATCGCCCTGTTCGCCCTGGTGGTCGCGCTGATCGTCCTGTTCAGCTAGAACGCCGGCGTGGCCCTGCGACCGTGCCATCCGGAACGCCGGAGGCGGTCCAGGGCCGTTGTCGCCGGACCCGGAAGATGACCCCGTGCCGTCGTTTGGTGGCGTCCAAGAGGACCCATCTGGCGGCCCGCCAATTGTCATCGGCTGGGGTGGTTCATGCCAACGGGAGGGCGAGCCCCGCGCCGTCCATCGCCCCCCTGATCAAGGGGGCAGGCGGCGGCCCTTGGCGCGTCGCGCTTCAAGAGCGTCCCCCGATGCGACGGGCGCCGCAAGTCGGCGTGGGCCTGTCGACCCTGGAGGCGGGAGCCGCGAGACCAAAGCCGGCCGGGCCGGCCGTCGCCGCGACACGCGGAGGGCGGTGTCTGTGCCGAGATCGGGAGCCGTTCAGGATGCCGCAGTTTGATCCGACGAGCTTTTCGTCGCAGCTCTTCTGGCTGATCATCTTCTTCGTCCTTCTTTATCGCTACCTGACGCGGGTCGTGATTCCGCGCCTGGGCGAGGTGATCGAGGACCGGGAAAAGACCGTCCAGGACGACATTACTCGCGCCGACGAGTTCAAGGCGCGGACCAACGCGGCCATCGCGGCCTACGAAAAGGCCCTGGCCGAGGCTCGTGGCCAGGCGCAGGCTGTCCTGAAGAAGACCCAGGAGGAGTTGGCGCGCGGCGCCGAGGCCCGCCAGCGCGAGGTGGGCGAAGCGCTGGCGCGGCGGATCGAGGAAGGCGAGGCGCGGATCGCCGCCGCCCGGTCGCGGGCGCTCGAGGGGGCTCGCGAGGCTGCCTCAGAGGTGGTGGTCGCCGTGACTGACAAGCTGATGGGCGACGCCATCGGGGCCGGACAGGCCCAGGCGTCGGTGGATGCCGTGATGCGGGAGGCCCGCTGACATGTTCGAAGCCTTTGCCGCCGAGACCACCGGAACCGCCGTCGACACGGCGCATGGCGCCGCGCATGCGGGGGGGATCTGGGCCCAACCGGAGACCTGGGTCGCCGTCTCGTTCCTGGTGGTCGTTGGGTTCGTGGTGCTGAAGACCTGGCGTAGGGTGCTCGATGCGCTGGACCAGCGCGGCCATCGCATCCGCAAGGAACTGGATGACGCGCGGACCCTTCGTGAGGAAGCCCAGGCCCTGCTGGCCGAGTACGAGCTGAAGCAGAAGCAGGCGCTGAAGACCGCGGACGATATCATCGAGCACGCGCGTGTTGAAGCCGAGCGTCAGCGCAAGGAGGCCGAGACCAATCTCGAGGCCGCCATCAAGCGGCGCGAGAAGCAGGCCGAGGAGCGCATCGCCCAGGCCGAGGCTCAGGCCATGCGCGAGGTCCAGGGCGAAATCGCCGATATCGCCATTGCCGCCGCGCGTCAGGTGATCGCCGAGACCATGGATGATCGCCGCCAGGACGCCATGGTGGATGCGACCATACAGGACCTGCCCAACCGCCTGCACTGA
>JANQGN010000138.1 GCA_028277295.1 Rhodospira sp. | reverse complement strand
GTGGGCCGGGTCGCGCTCGTCCACGTCGGCGGGGGCGCCGTCGGTGACCAGCAGCAGCAGCTTGCGCCGCTCCGGCCGCTTCAGCAGGTGGGCGGCGGCATGACGCATGGCCGCGCCCATGCGGGTGGACAGGCCGCCGCGCATGCCGGCCAGGCGGGCCTTCACGCCCTCGTCCAGGCTCTGGCCGAAGTCCTTGAAGCGCACGTACTGGACATCATGGCGGCTGTCGGACGAGAAGCCATGGATGGCGAAAGGATCGCCGATGCCCTGGATGGCGGTGGCCACCAGGGCCGTGGCCTCGCGGGTCAGGTCCAGCACCGTGCGCGGCTGACCCGGAACAATGCCGTCCGGCGCCTCGGCGGCGTCGCTCTCGCCGTCATCCATGGCGGGCAACAGGTCGTTGGTGGATTCCGACAGGTCCAGCAGCAGCACCACCGCCAGGTCACGGCGGTTGATGACGTTGCGCAGCGTGATGCGCGGGTCTGGCTGGCGACCGGCGCGGATGTCCACCATGGCGTCGACCGCGGCGTTGATGTCGATCTCGTCGCCGTCCTCCAGGTTGCGCAGGCGTTGCACCCCCTGGGGCTGGAGGGTGTCGATGATGCGGCGGATCGTGTGGGTGATGGGCCGGTGGGCCTCCAGGATGCCATCGATGTCCCCGGGCAGGCCGCGCGGGGTGCGGCGTTCGTACACCGTCGCCCAGTCGGGACGGTATAGCTGCACCTGGTGGTCCCATTCCTGATAGTGGAACGGGTCGGAGACCGGCTCCTTGCCCTCCAGGTCGTTGATGGTGCAGGCTTCCTGGTCCAGCCAGAAGGACGTCTCCAGGCGCCAGATCTCCTGGGCGTCATCCCCGGCCAGTTCGCAGTCGATCTCGTTGACCATCTCCATGACGCTGACGGTCTTGCGCACCTGGCGCTGGCTGGCGGGCACGTAGTCCAGGGCGTCGCGGGGATCGACGGGCTGGAACGTCCAGACGATGCGGTTGTCATCGCGATGCGGCAGACGGATGGACTCCAGCACCCGCAGGCTGGGCACGGCGGCGCGGGCGCTCAGGAGGGCGAACAACTCCAGGCCCAGGCCGCGCGCGAAGAGGGGATCGCCCTGGGCCTCGGCGATGCCGGCGTGGAAGCGATCGGCCAGGGCGTCCAGGCCGGCGTCGCCGGTGCGGGCCTCGGGGTCGATCAGGGCCAGGGCCAGCCGCTCCAGCAGCGGGACGGTGGGATGCTCGGGCGCGGCTGGATCCAGGTCCAGGCTCAGCAGCCGGCGCCACAGGTCGCGCAGGCCGGGGAAGGCGCTGTAGGCCACATGTTCGACACGGGCGTCCTCCATCAGGGCCACAAGGAACTTCTCGGCCGGTGACAACCCCTCGTCGGGCATGGCGGCGGGCGTATGGGCCAGGTGCGCGGCCATGTGGGCGGCCATGGCCTTGTAAAGGTCGAAGCCGGTGACATCGCCCACGCCGTCCACGGCGTCGGGCATGTGCACCACGTGGCCCTCCACATAGGGGCGGAAGCCCTCGTGGTCGGCGGCGCTGGGGCGCAGGAAAAAGTCGCGGCCCCACAGCGCCCGCAAATAGAAGTTCAGCCGTCGCTGACTGTCCACGAACAGGGTGCCGCGCCGCTCCTGTTGGAGCATGGACCGGGCGTCCTGGCTGAGCAGGCCGAAGTAGCGCACCAGGTTGTCATGGTCGCGTCGGTACGCCTCGATGCCGAAGTCCGCCCAGCGGCGCAGGCCCGACAGGGTCAGCTTGGACAGCAGCTCGTCGATGTTCTGGAGCATGGGCCGCAGGCCGCGCGCCGCCCGCGCCGACATCTGGTGGAGCAGCGTGAGATAGCCGCGCAGCAAATCCGGATCGCCCAGGCGCCGGGCCGCCGTGGGCAGGCTGGCCAGCAGCAGGGCGATGACCGCGCCCGAGGTCATGGACGAGAGTTGCAGTGCCGCCGAGACGCAATCGTCGATGATGTCCTCGCCGCACTCCCGCACCACGGCGGGCATGTTGGCCAGGAAGGCGTGCACGGGGTCGGTGCCCCGTCCCAAGGCGCCGATGGCCCGGGCGCCGTCGGCGTAGGCTTGCAGGCCGGCCGAGGACATCACGCGCGTCGCGTCGTGCCAGGCGGCGTTCAGGGGCTCGCGCAGGTCCGGGTGCTTGGCCAGCAGGTCACCCAGGTGTTGGTCCAGATCGACGGTCATGAGAAGCCCTCCCGGGGAGGAGTGAACCCTTGAGGGTCCGCGACCGTCATTGCAGGCCCCCGTCACGTGACGGAGACGAAGCCATCCAGGGCGAAGGACGGTGGGTCTGGCCCTGGATTGTTTCGGAGCTAAAGCTCCTCGCAATGACGAGACAGTAAAAGCTCGCGCGGCTCGTAGGGTGCGCTCGACGGCCGCGGTCGCGGCCGGCAGCGCACCATCACTCGGCCGGGCGGTGCGCTGTGCCTCGGCCGGTTCCCAGAGGAAACGGCCATTCCTGGTCAGCGGTCCGCTTTGTCCCCAAAACGGGTCGGGACGCGAGCGCACCCTACGAGGGAACGCAATGGTCTTCGTTGAGCGCCACTGAGATCACCCCGTAAAGAACGTGGCGACCGCCGCCTCCAGGGTCTCGCGCATGTCCGGATCATCGGTCAGTGGCGTGACCAGGGTCATCTGGCAGGCGTGGGCCGGCTCGATGCCCTCGGCGATCATCTGCCCGGCGTAGACCAGCAGGCGGGTCGAGATGCCCTCGTCCAGGCCATGGCCGCGCAGGTTGCGGGCGCGGTGGGCGATCTGCACCAGCTTTGCGGCCACGTCGGCGGCGCAGCCGGTCTCGCGGGAGACGATCTCGGCCTCCACCGGGGCCTCGGGGTAGTCGAAGGACAGTGCCCCGAAGCGCTGCTTGGTGGACTGCTTCAGGTCCTTCATCAGGCTCTGGTAGCCCGGGTTGTAGGAAATCACCAGCTGGAAGGCGTCGTGGGCGTGCAGCAACTCGCCCTTCTTGTCCAAAGGCAGGACGCGGCGATGGTCGGTCAGCGGGTGGATGACCACCACGGTATCCTGGCGGGCCTCCACCACCTCATCCAGGTAGCAGATGGCGCCGATGCGCGCGGCCACGGTCAGCGGGCCGTCGTGCCACCGGGTGCCGTCGCGATCCAGCAGGTAGCGGCCGACCAGATCCGAGGCGGTCATGTCCTCGTTGCAGGCCACGGTGATCAGCGGCCGGCCCAGGGTGTAGGCCATATGCTCCACGAAGCGGGTCTTGCCGCAGCCGGTCGGTCCCTTGAGCATCACCGGCATGCGCCGGGCATGGGCGGCGCGGAACAGAGCCACCTCGGAGCCGACGGGCCGGTAGTAGGGCTCGGTCTCGATGCGGTACTGGGCGGCGATGTCGTCCGACATGGAAGGCTCCTGCGGGGTCGCGGAAATGTGGCTCGGACCACACCTCATTGCGAGCCCGCATCTCTTGATACGGGCGAAGCAATCCAGAGCGGAGACATGCGCCCGCTGCCCTGGATTGCTTCGGAGCTCACGCTCCTCGCAATGACAAGGTCTGGTTAGGGCTGGCTACGTTACAACAAAAGGGGAGCGGTTCCTGATGCCCCTCAGTCCATCTCGGCGCGGTGGACCACCATGTTGGCGCCCTGTGTCTGACGGATGTTGTCATACCCGATCAGGCGCACGTGGTGGCCGGGGTTGCTCTGCTTGCAGGCCGCGATCTCGGCCAGGATGGTGTCGATGTCGGTTTCGCCGAACATGGGCAGCTTCCACATGTACCAGTAGTTGCTTGCCGCGAACTCGGGCTCGGTGTGTTCGATGGCCGGGTTCCAGCCCTTGGAGATGATATACTCGATCTGCCGGCGCAGCTGGTCGGCGGTCATCTGCGGCAGGTAGGAGAAGGTGCCCAGCTTGCGGCTGTTCGGGTTGGACAGGCGCGAGGGATAGTCCTGCATGGTGCTCATGGTCGTGATCCTTTGATCGAGCGATGGGTCTGGGTCGGAGGAGGCGAAACGGGGCGCCCCGTTGGTCCGGGCGCCCCGGTCCGGCCGATCAGCGGTGCGCCACGTCGAGCTTGTCGACGGTGTCGAACTCGAACTTGATCTCCTTCCAGGTCTCCATGGCGATCTTCAGTTCCGGGCTGTGCCTGGCGGCCTCGGTGAGGATGTCCTTGCCTTCCTTCTCCAGGTGGCGCCCCTCGTTGCGGGCCTGGGTGCAGGCTTCCAGGGCGACCCGGTTGGCGCAGGCGCCGGCGGCGTTGCCCCAGGGGTGGCCAATGGTGCCACCGCCGAACTGGAACACGGCCTCGTCCCCGAAGATCGACACCAGCGCTGGCATGTGCCAGACGTGGATGCCGCCGGAGGCCACCGGGAAGACGCTGGGCATCTGGCCCCAATCCTGGTCGAAGAAGATGCCGCGCGCGCGGTCTTCCTTGACATAACGGTCACGCATCAGGTCGATCCACCCCAGGGTCGAGGCGCGATCGCCCTCCAGCTTGCCGACCACGGTGCCGGAATGCAGGTGGTCGCCGCCCAGCAGCCGCAGCAGCTTGGCCAGCACGCGGAAGTTGATGCCGTGCTTGGGGTTGCGGTCAATCACGCCGTGCATGGCGCGGTGAACGTGCAACAGCATGCCGTTGTCACGGCACCAGCGCGACAGGCTGGCGTGCGCGGCCCAGCCGATGGTCAGGTAGTCGCTCATGATGATCGGGGTTCCGATCTCCTTGGCGAACTCGGCGCGCTTGTACATCTCCTCGACGTTGGGCGCGGTCACGTTCATGTAGTGACCCTTGCGCTCGCCGGTCTCGGCCTCGGACTTCTCGATGGCCTCCTGGCAGAACAGGAAACGGTCGCGCCAGCGCATGAACGGCTGGCTGTTGACGTTCTCGTCGTCCTTGGTGAAGTCCAGGCCGCCGCGCAGGCACTCGTAGACGGCGCGGCCGTAGTTCTTGGCCGACAGGCCCAGCTTCGGCTTGATGGTGCAGCCCAGCAGCCCCCGGCCGTACTTGTCCAGCTTGTCGCGCTCCACCTGGATGCCGTGGGGCGGACCGTCGCAGGTGGTGACGAACCACAGCGGGAAGCGCACATCCTCCAGGCGCAGGCTGCGCACCGCCTTGAAGCCGAACACGTTGCCCACCAGCGAGGTGAACACGTTGACCACCGAGCCTTCCTCGAACAGGCCCATGGGATAGGCGATGAAGGCGTAGAAGGACTCGTCGTCGCCCGGCACGTCCTCGATGGCGTAGGCGCGACCCTTGTAGTAGTCCAGGTCGGTCAGCAGGTCGGTCCACACCGTGGTCCAGGTGGCGGTGGACGACTCGGCGCAGACGGCCGCCGCCGCTTCCTCGCGGGGCACGCCCTCCTGCGGCACCACCTTGAACACCGCCAGGAAATCGCTCTCGCGGGGGGTATAGTTCGGGTCCCAATAGGTTTCCCGATACTCCTTCACGCCCGCCTTGTAGGTCTTTCCAGCCATCCGCCCGGTCTCCCTCGGAGTGTTGTCGT
>JANQGN010000047.1 GCA_028277295.1 Rhodospira sp. | reverse complement strand
GTTCATTCAGGCCATCGAGTTCGTCGACATTCCGGTGATGGCCGCCTACCTGGTGCTGGTGGCCGCCCTGTTCGTGCTCATCAATCTTGTGGTGGACATTCTCTACGTCATGGTTGATCCCCGCCTGCGCATCGGGCGCGGCGCCGTGGACGGGGGAGGCGGTCCATGAGCCATCCCCGGGGACAGCCCAAGGCCGGCGAGCCCGGGGCGCCGTTCGTCGTCCCGGACCCCGGCGCGCGGAAGGGGCAGGGACCCTTGGGTGTCCTGGCGCGCGCCTGGGACTCCGACATCGCCTATGCCTTTCGCCGCTCGCCGGTGACCGTGGTGGCCGCCGTGGTCGCCGTGCTGCTGGTGGGCGCGTCGCTGATGGCGCCGCTGATCGCGCCCACCGATCCGTTCGCGCTGGAGACGGTGGACCTGATGGCCGCCTTCACGCCGCCGCTGTGGATGGAGGGCGGGGACCCCGCCTTTCCGTTGGGCGCCGACAGCCAGGGGCGCGACCTGCTGTCGGCCATCTTGTATGGCATGCGCATCTCCCTGGCCGTCGGCGCCGCCTCGGTGGTGTTCGCCATGCTGCTGGGCGTGGGCCTGGGGCTGCTGGCGGGTTACGCTGGTGGCTGGGTGGACGCGGTGATCATGCGCGTGGCCGATGTGCAGTTGTCTTTCCCGGCCATCCTGATCGCGCTGCTGGTGGACGGGGTGGCCCGGGGGCTGCTGCCGCGCGAGATGCATCATGACATGGCGATGTTCGTGATCATCTTCGCCATTGGTGTCTCCGGCTGGGTGCAGTACGCGCGCACCGTGCGAGGGTCGACCATGGTCGAGAAGAACCGCGAATACGTGATGGCCGCGCACATCATGGGGGTGCACCCGTGGGTGATCGCGGTGCGCCACGTGCTGCCCAATGTCATGGGGCCGGTGCTGGTGATCGCCACCATTCATCTGGCCGTGGCGGTGATCACCGAGGCCACGCTGTCCTTTCTGGGCGTGGGCCTGCCGCCCACCGAACCGTCGCTGGGCACGCTGATCCGCATTGGCAACGATTTCCTGTTCTCCGGCGAATGGTGGATCACCATCTTCCCGGGCCTGGCGCTTGTGCTGCTGGTGCTGTCGGTCAACCTGCTGGGTGACTGGCTGCGTGACGCCTTGAATCCGAAGCTTCGATAGGGGTCGTGACGCCATGGCCGGCCAACCGCTGCTGACCGTCCGTGATCTGGTCGTCGAGTTCCCCACCCGACGCGGCGCCCTGCGCGTTGTCGATGGCGTATCGCTGGACATCGCGCCGGGCGAGGTGCTGGGCGTCGTGGGTGAGTCCGGCGCCGGCAAGTCGCAGACCGGGGCGGCCATCATCGGCCTGCTGGAGCCGCCCGGCCGCATCGCCGGCGGCGCCGTGCACCTGGAGGGTCAACGCCTGGACACCCTGTCCGGCGAGCAGTGGCGCCGGGTGCGCGGGCGGCGCATCGGCGCCGTGTTCCAGGACCCGTTGACCAGCCTCAACCCGCTGTACACCGTGGGCCGGCAGCTCACCGAGACCATCCGCACCCACCTGGACATGACCGAGGCCCAGGCCCGGGCCCGGGCCCGCGCGTTGCTGGGCGAGGTGGGTATCCCGGCGGCCGGCGAGCGCCTGGATGCCTACCCGCATCAGTTCTCCGGCGGCATGCGCCAGCGGGTGGTGATCGCCCTGGCGCTGTGCGCCAATCCCCGGCTGATCATCGCCGACGAGCCCACCACCGCGCTCGACGTCTCCATTCAGGCGCAGATCACGGCGCTGTTGAAGCGCCTGTGCCGCGACCACGGCACGGCGGTGATGCTGATCACCCACGACATGGGCGTGATCGCCGAGACCGCCGATCGCGTGGCCGTGATGTACGCGGGCCGTCTGGTCGAGACCGGCCCGGTGGATGCCGTGGTCAACCGGCCGCTGCATCCCTACACCGAGGGGCTTATGGCCTGTATCCCCACCATGCACGACCGACCGCCGCGCCTGGCACAAATCGAGGGCGCCATGCCCGCGCCACGCGCCATGCCGCCGGGGTGCGCCTTTCATCCGCGCTGTCCGCTGGCGATGGAGCCCTGTGTGTCCATGCGGCCGCCGATGGTCGCCCGGCCGCCCAGCGCCGCCGCTTGCTGGGTGCGGGCGCCGGAGCCGGAGCCGGTGTCATGACGGCACCCCGGGACGGCATCGGGGCGCCGGGCGGAGAGGCGGTGCTGGTGCGCCTGCGCGGTGTGACCAAGCACTTCGATGTCTCGCCGCCGCTGTTGGCGCGGTTGCTGGAGGGCCGCCGCCGGCAGGTGCTCAAGGCCGTCGACGGCCTGGATCTGGACGTGGCCCGGGGGCGCACCACGGCGCTGGTGGGCGAGTCCGGTTGTGGCAAATCCACGGTGGCGCGCTTGCTGGTGACGCTGTACCGGCCCACCGCCGGGGACATGATCTTCGAGGGCGTGGACATCGGCCGGCTGCGCGACCGGCGGGCGCTGGCGCCGTTGCGCCGGCGCATGCAGATGATTTTCCAGGACCCCTTCGCCAGCCTCAATCCGCGTTGGCGGGTGGGGCGCATCATCGCCGAGCCGATCCGCGCCCATGGGCTGCTGGACGATCCGGCCGCCATCCGCCGCCGGGTGGCTGAACTGCTGGAGCACGTGGGCCTGCGCGCCGCCGATGCCGAGCGATTTCCGCATGAGTTTTCCGGCGGGCAGCGGCAACGCATCTCCATTGCCCGGGGCCTGGCCTCCAGCCCGCACTTCCTGGTTTGCGATGAGCCCACCAGCGCCCTCGACGTCTCGGTCCAGGCGCAGATCCTCAACCTGCTGCGCGACCTGCAACGAGACCTGGGGCTTACCTACCTGGTCATCAGCCATGACCTGGCGGTGGTGCGCTTCATGGCCGACACCATCGGCGTGATGTACCTGGGTCGGCTGTGCGAGGTGGCGCCGGCGGATCTCCTGTTCGCCCGGCCGCGCCATCCCTATACCCGGCTGCTCATGGAGACGGTGCCGGACCTGCGTCGACCCGACCGCGACCGCCAGCCCCTGGCCGGCGAGGTGCCAAGCCCCCTCGATCCGCCGCCCGGGTGCGCCTTCCACACCCGGTGCCCCCTCGCCGACGATCGGTGCCGCCAGGAGCGGCCCGGCCTGCGCGATGATGGGGCGGGGCAGGTGGCCTGCCACGCGGTGGAGGAGGGGCGGCTCCCGGCTTGGCGGGGCGCGGGCATGCCGGGCGGATGACCCTGGCGGTCGGTCGGTGCATTCCGGAACGGCCAGAGCGTCCTGAGGCTGTCTACAACAGGATGATCTCGACGCGGCGGTTCTGAGCCTCGCGCATGCCGTCGGCGGTGGGGATCAGCGGCTGCGACTCACCCTGGGCGAACACCGCGATCTGGTTCATGGGGATGCCCTGGGCGACCAGGCGCTGCATCACCGCCTCGGCGCGGCGCTGCGACAGCACCATGTTATAGCGGGCGCCGCCGGAGCGGTCGGCGTGGCCGGTGACTTCGATGCGGGTCTTGTTGGCGCGCTGAGCGTTGCCGGCGGCCGTGTCGACGATGCGCGCGGCCTCGTTGGTCAGAAGGGCGCTGTCGAAGTCGAAGAACACCAGATAGCTTGTGGGCACCTCTGGGGCGGGCGCGGCCACCACCGGTGCCGGATCGGGCATCGGCAGGGGCTTCGGCTTGGTCGGCGACGCGAAGGTATAGCGCAGACCAGCCGTGATCGCGTGGTTCATGTAGTTTTCGTTGCTGGTGGTGCCGCCGATGGAGACGTCATGCTCCAGGTCCACAGCATGGAAGAACCGGTAGTCGGCGGTCAGCGCCAGGGTGTCGGTGACGTTATAGGCGAGGCCGGCGATGGCCTGATAGGCGAAGCCCACGTCGGTGCCGTCAATGCCGACGTTTGAGCCGTCGGTGGTGAATGCCCCGCTGTTGGGGAGGTCCGCATCGGCGGTCACGAAGGCGGCGCCGACGCCGGCACCGACATAGGGGGACAGGCGCGATCCCAGATCGAAGTCGTAGAGCGCGTTGACCATGGTG
>JANQGN010000271.1 GCA_028277295.1 Rhodospira sp. | reverse complement strand
TGCGATGCCTGGAACGCCGTCGTCGACGAAACCAATCGCCTTCAAACCCTGTGCCTGCAACCTTGGATCAAAAGGGTCATTTCATAGGCCGGCCGGTATTAACCATCCGATCCCTGTTTCACGGCGCCCCCATCGCGGGGCGCCTTTTTCGTGTGCAAACCCTGGCAAGGGCACCGGAGGGCATACCCTTGCCACCCTTGCCAGGGCAACCGATCAGCCCGAACCCTTGCCACCTATACGCAGCCGAATACAAGTTCGAACACCTGGCCATCGTCCGTGAGCCGAAGTGGCAAGGGTGGCAAGGGTGTGGATAACTTACCCTTGCCAGTTACCCTTGCCACTTTTTTCTTTTAAAAACAGCGTATTATGGGTACTGGCAAGGGTGGAAAGGGTGGCAAGGGTTAAATGATGAAATCTGTTGGGCTCAATAAAAGTCCGTGCTTTTTGGCAGCGCCTATAGGCAATAACGTCTTTTGGTTGCTGCGTAAGACGTGATTTTTTTCTCTACAAGGGTTCTGGGAAACCACCCTTGCCACCCTTGCCGCAGGGACGCCGCGGATCACAAGGTGACACCCCATTCGTTCCCACTTCGTTCTTGACGGCCGAGTCGGTGTCGGGCAATTTCGATGCTGCCAAAGCCAGGGGCCCGCATCACAGCCGCGAGCCCCGCCATGACACCCATCATCATCGATATCCCCGGCCCGCCCGTGGCCAAGGCCCGGGTGGCCAGCAACAAGGGCCACCGCTTCAAGGACCGGCGCACCGAGGCCTATGAGGCCCGCGTGGCCCTCTTCGCGCGTCAGGCCATGGCCGACCGTCAACCGCTCCCTGGTGCGGTGGCGGTGGCAATCTGGGCTATTAGCCAGCCACCGGCAGGATGGCCGTTGTGGCGCCAGAACGCGGCCACCGCCGGCAAGGTCCATCCCACGTCCAAGCCGGACGCTGACAACCTGGCCAAGGCCATCCTCGACGGCTGCAACGGGATCGTCTGGATCGATGATGCCCAGGTGTCCGACCTGACGGTCACCAAGCGGTTTGGGGCCGCCGCCTGCGTGCGGGTCGAGGTGCGGGCCGTTCTGGCGCTGGCCGGCTCCAAGGCGCCCGATCGGCAGGGTCAGAACACCAAGGCGGACCTCGTCGCCCTGCAGGACGCGGCAGGTGCCGTATGACCCACCCGATCTCCCCCGTCACCCTCGCCGACCTGATGGCCGCCGGCACCGCCTTGGCCCGCGACCATGGTGTCGCGGATCCCGGCCTTGAGGCCGTCGCCTGGGAGCTGCTGTTGGAGGCCGCCGATACGCTCAAGCGCTTGCCGGATCGGGAGCGCGGCTGGCTGGCGACCTGCGACCGATCGGCGTGGCCATCGGTGTTGATCGAACAGGCGGAGCGTTGGGCGAACGCGGTGGCGCAAGGTGGATGGGACGCCATGACGGTCCATCCCGGTCCCCCTTCGGCCGCCGCTATTCAGCGCATGGATACGCTGTTTCGTCTGACGGCCGGGTTCCCGCGTTCGCTGGACCTGCGCCGCGCGTTTCTGTTGGCATCAGGTATTCCTGCGCGGGTGATCGCCGCACATACGCGGTGCTCCCGTCGCACGGTGTTCAATGCACGGGACCGAACTGTTGCCTTATTGGCCGAGCAGCTAGGGTCCAACATGTCGAAAAATTTAGTCGCTTGACACAAAATGTGTTGCACCGCTTGCACAGGTTCTGGCATCTTTTTTTCCGAAACTAACAGAAATGCGCACCCCCGCCGGCCTCGAGCCGTGCGGGGTTTTTCGTTGGTACCGGCGGGAGGCGGTTCGTGACCATTCGCATGGATCTGGACGGCCCCGGGTTGACGCATTTTGGTCGGGCGCTGGCGGCGCTGGGGGACGAGGCCAAGGCCCGCATGGCGCTCAGCCGGGCGATCAACAAGGCCAGCGCGCGGGCCTACACCCAGGTCAAGCGCAGCCTCGCCAAGCAGGTGGGCGCGCCCCAGGCCCGGGTGCTCCGGGCGGGTGCCGTGCGGCGCATCCCGGCCAGTGCCTCCCGCCTGGAAAGCTGTATCACATCGCGGGGCGGCTACACTGGCCTGAAGGACTTCCGCGCGCGCCAGGTCCGGCGCGGTGTGTCGGCGGCACCCTGGGGGGCGCGGCGGCTGTTCCGCTCCACCTTCATCGTGCCGCGCCTGGGTGGCCAGGTGTTCAAGCGCGCGGCCAACAGGAAGCTTAAGGGGGTCTACGGCCCCGCCGTGCCCAAGGAACTGGTCCAGAACGAGACCGCCGAGGCTTTCCGGACCACCGTGGAGACCGTCCTGCCGGCCGAGCTTGACCGCCAGATCCGTGGCCTGTCCACGGGTGCGTTCTCGTGAGTATTCGCAAGTACTGACAAGTATTCGTGCGACAGTCGCGTGTTGCAGACCCGCGCCTATCGCTGTGGCGCTCGCGCACCATATCAGCGATATCAACGGATTAGGGACCGTCCCAGTGTTGCAAAAAGCTCTGCGGGCGCGGCTCCCAAATCTTGTTCAAAGTTGAAGTTCTGAAAAACGGGTTTGCTTTGCTTTTGTTAACCCCGCAAGAGTGCAGAAACATTGAAAAGTCAGGGTTACGAAAGGCAAAGCGGTGGTCGAGAAAGTAGACGGTCGGATCGTTAGTCAGTCCGAACTGGCGGCGATCATGGGCGTGTCCGCCATGACCATCCGCGCCTGGGAGCGGAAGGGGATGCCCGTGGTCCACAAGGGGGCACGCGGCAGACCGGGGCAGTACAACACCGCCGACGTCATCCGCTGGCGCGCCGAACAGGCAGCACTCGCGGCCACCGGCGACACCCACGCCATGGACATGGAGGAAGCCCGGCGTCGCAAGACGGCGGCGGAGGCGGCTCTTGTCGAAATGGACCTGGCTTTGCGGCGCGGCGAACTGGTTGAGGTGGAAGTGGTCGGCCGCCTGGTGGCCGAGGAGTACGCCACGGTCCGCGCGAACATCATGGCGATGTCAGGAGAGATGGCCCCGGACCTGGAGCATCGGACGGCGCTCGAAATCGAGGAACTGCTGTCCACTAAGGTAACGGAAATCTTGGATGCCCTCGCCGCCGACGAACAGTACCCGCTTGAGGACGACGCTGAAGCGGGCGCGGTCGGAGGCCCTGAAGCCGCCGCCGAAGCTTGACCTGGTCGAATGGGCCGACACCTTCCGGGTGATCGCCCGGCAGAACAGCGCCAATCCGGGCCGCTGGAGCACCTTGCGGGTACCGGCCGCCTACGGGCCGATGAAGGCCACCACGGACAAAAGGACACAGATCGTCACTGTCGTGGCCTGCACACAAGTCTTTAAATCGGAGTACTTGCTCAACACCTGCGCCTATTACATTCACCAGGACCCAGCTTCGATCCTGTTCGTGCAGCCGACCCAGAAGCTGGCGGAGAACTTCAGTAAGGAGCGCTTTTCTCCCACCCGCGAGGCCACGGAGATCCTGCGCACCCTGATCCCGGACACCAAGGCCCGGGATTCGGGGATCACCATCACGCACAAGGAGTATCCTGGCGGCACCCTTGATTTCGTGGGCGCCAACAGTCCCGTGGACCTGGCCAGCCGGCCGAAGCGGATCGTGCTGGCTGACGAGATCGACCTGTACCCGGCCGATGCCGGCGGCATGGGCGATCCCCTGGCGCTGGCCGAGGAACGCTCGTCCACCTTCCGGCGGCGTAAGAAGAACATCCGCGTATGCTCGCCTTCGGACGAAAAGACCAGTCGCATCTGGCGCGAATACCTGAAGAGCGATCAGCGGCGCTGTTTCGTGGCCTGCCCGCACTGCGGCCACGAGCAGATCCTGCGCTGGTCCCCGGAAACGGTGCTCTGGGACAAGGACGAGAACGGCAACCATTTGCCGCACACGGTGCGCTACCACTGCGAGGCCTGCGGGGCCGGCTGGACCGAGGCGGAGCGCATCCAGGCCCTGCGCGCGCTGGCCGAGGCGCCGGACCACGGCTGGCGACAAACGCGACCGTTCCGTTGCTGCGGGCAGGATCACCAACCCTCGGTCTGGGATGATCGGGGGCGGGCTCTGTGCCCGACCTGCGGCGCGGCGGCGCCCTATGACGGGCACGCCGGGTTCCAGGTCTCGAAGCTGTATTCGACCCGCCACGAACTGGCGGACGCGGTGAAGGAATACCTTGGCGCGCGTAAGAAACCGGAGTTGATGCGCAAGTTCGTCAACACGGCGCTCGCCGAAGTCTGGAAGGAGAAGACGGAGACGCTGGACCCGAAGGCGCTGGCGGAGCGCTGCGAGCCCTACACCCACCTGTCGGCCCCGGCCACCATCCGGCTGGTGGTGTTCGGCGCCGACACCCAGGATGACCGGATTGAGGTGACGTTCCTGGGCTTCGGGGACGACGAAGAAGTCTGGGTTCTGCGCCACGAGGTGCTGCCGGGCGACACCGCCAAGAAAGCCGTGTGGGATCAACTGGACGCGCTGATCCTGGAGCCAGTGCACCCCGTCGACGGTCGCACTCTGACCGCCCAGGCGGGCTGCATCGATAGCCAGGGCCACCGCGGCGCCATGGTGCACGCCTTCTGCCGGGCGCGGAAACGGCGGCGCATCTATGCCGGCAAGGGCATGGCTGGCCCTCGGCTGATCTGGCCGAAGACGCCCAGTCGGACCAAGAACAGCGGCGATCGCCTGTACATCATCGGCACCGATACGGCGAAGGACGATATCGCGGCGCGGCTGGCCATCCCCACCGAGGGGGACGGGGCGACCCCGCGCGCCATTCACTTCCCCGCCGAGGGGCTGTCGGCGGACTACTTCGACCAGCTCACGGCCGAACAGGCGGTGACAGAGATCAAAGGCGGGAACCCCGTCCGGGTCTGGAGGAAGAAAGCCGAGGACGCCCGCAACGAGGCGCTGGACTGTCTGGTGTACGGGCTGGCGGCACGGTTGAGCCTGCCCATGCGGTTGGACCGGCCCGCGCGCATCGCCAAGCCGCCTGCGGTCGCAGCGCCGTCCGCCGAGGGTCAGCCCGAAGCCCCGGTCCCGGCACCGGTGGAGACTGCCCCCGAACGGGAGGGGGATCTCCCCTCGCGGGAGGCAGCCCGCGCGACCCGCCGGGCCAAGTGGAGGCGACGGTAATGGGCCTGTTGGGACGGCTGCTGGGGCGGCGGCAGGAGCAATCTGCGCCGTCCGTCGCGGCGCCCACACGCCGTCCCGTGGCGCGCTACCTGCGCGACACAGCCCAGGGGGCTTTGAGCCAACGGGTGGCTTCGCTGGTGTCCCACCAGGACGAGGTGACGCGGGCGTGGGACCGAATTTCCGCGCTTGCCCTGGATTTCATACAGAATTCTGGGCGCCTAAAGGGCGCGGTCGACCAGGTCCTCGCCGACACGGTCGGGGTCGAGTTGCGCCTGAATGCCCGGCCCAACCTGTCCGCGCTCGGTTACGACAAAGCCGAAACGGTGACCTGGGCACGCGAGGTGGAACGGCGCTGGCGGCGCTGGGCCTGGGACCCGGCGGAATGCGATTTTCGCGGCCGGATGACCGTGCCGCAGATGGTGGATGTCGCACTACGCCACCAGATTGCCTACGGCGAGGCCATCGGCCTGCTGGCGTTCTGGGATCGCCCGACCCGGGCGCGCTACGGCATCACGACCGGGACCAAGCTGTGCCTGATCCCGCCGCACCGGCTGGTGCGCGAGACCGACGAGCATCGCCGCCTGCATGCCGGCGTGTGGCTGGACGAGAACGGCCGCCCGACCGGGTACCGCTTCCGCGAGCGGCGGGACGGCTGGGACCAGGAGGTGGACTACGCGGCGCGGGACGTCGCCGGCCGTCCCCAGGTGATCCATGTGTTCGACCCCTGGGACGCAGACGACACCCGGGGCGTGTCGGTGCTGGCCTCGGCCATGCGCACTCATGCCTACGCTGAGCAACTCGGCGATGCCACCCTGACCACTGCCGTGCTGCAAACGGTGTTCGCGGCAACATTGACGTCACCCAACCCCAGTGTAGAGGCCTTCGAGGCCATCCAGGCGCTGGCGGAACATGATGAGAATCTGCCGGCTGATTTCGTGGACTTCATTGGTGCGAAACTAGAGGCGGCCGCCGAGGGGATTCAATTCGGGGCGGCTGGTCAGATTTCGCACGTGGGGCCTGGCGAAAAGTTGGAACTGCATACCACTCGGGCACCGCACAACAACTACTTGCCGTTCTCGGCCGATCTTCGTCGGGAAATGGCGCGGGCCATCGGCACCACTTATTCCGCGTTCTCGATGGACCACAGCGACGCCACCTTCTCGTCCGTCCGTATGGAGACGGCGAGCATCTGGCCGGTGGTCCTGCGCCGCCGGGAGCGGATTGCCGCACCGATCAAGCAGAGCGTTTACGAGAGCTGGCTGGACGAGGAAATTGGTGAGGGCCGGATCCCGCTGCGGGGGGGCTACAGGGCGTTCCAGCGCCACCGCGCGGACATCGTCTGGGCTGAGTGGCAAGGACCGGCACGCCCGACCGCCGACGACCTGAAAAGCGCCAAGGCCGCCACGGAGCGGCTGCAGAACGGCACCAGCTACCTGGGCCTGGAATGCGCCGAACACGGGCTGTCGGTCGAGGATGTGGTGGAGCAGCGCCAGCGCGAGCGTGATCTGTTCCGGGCAGCCGGTCTGGGGGACCCCTTCGCGCCGCGCGGCTCGACGAAACCCGAGCCCGAGACGGACGCCGATCCGGACGGCAGCGACGAAAGCACCGGCAAGAAAGGCACCGGCCGATGACCGACCCCTGTACGCGGGCGGCGGAGCTGCGCGCGCTGCGCGCCGACCTTGTGTCCGGCCAGGTGCCGTCGCGCATTCGCTTCGACCGGGAGGAGGTCGCGTTCTTCCGCGCTGACCCGGCCGCCCTGGACCGGGAGATCGCCCGCCTGGAGGCCGCGTGCGCCCGGTCCCAGGGCCGCCGGTCCCGCTATGCCGTAACGCCCAGATTGCGGAGGTACTGACCATGGCCTGTCTGGTGGGCGGCAACGAGATCGTGTTGACGGGCACGGTCGGGCAGATGTGGTGGGACGAAGACCATTTCACCCATGCCGACGTTGTTTTGGCGTTGGCCCGGGTCGGCCAGGGCACCCGCGTTACGGTGCGAGTCAACTCCGGCGGAGGCATCGCCAGCGAGGGCGCGGCGATCCATGCGGCGCTGTCCATGCACAAGGGCGGCGTGGATATCGTCATTGAGGGCTGGGCAGCGTCCGCCGCCTCCCTGCTCGCCATGGCCGGCCAGCGTATCGTCATGCGGCCCGGTGCAATCCTGATGATCCACGACCCCATCGGCATGGTCTGGGGTTCAGAGGACGATTGCCGGGCCTGGGCAGACGCGCTCGGCGCCCTCGGAAGTGCCTATGCGGCCGTCTACGCCGCCAAGACAGGCAAAGCCGTCACGGACATGCGCGCGCTGATGAAGCGCGAAGTCTGGATGGGGCCGGACGAGGCCGTCGCCCAGGGCTTCGCGGATGTCGTCGAGGGGCCGACCAACGACAACGACGCGCCGGAGCCCAAGGCCTTCGCGGCCATTGACCGGTACACCAACACACCGGATCGGATCGTGGCCTTGGCCAGCACGCATAACTGGCGCCGACCGCTTCCGCCTGTGGCGGTGGCATCCGGCGCACCCCCGACTCATTCCCCGTACACACAGGAGACGCCCGTGTCCGACCAGGCACAGACGGGCGCGGGCACGGCGTCCGCTCCCCAGAACCCGACGACCAACCCCACGGCCACTATCGACCCCGCGAAGATCGCGGCCGAGGCTGTGGCCGCCGACCGAAAGCGGCGCGCCGACGTGCTGGCCTGTGATGCGACCCAGGGCCGCGAGTCGTTGGCCGAGCACCTGCTCAACAGCACCGATATGGCGCCGGAGGCCATCAAGGCGGCCCTGGCCGCCGCGCCCCAGGTCCCCCGGCAGGAGCAGCCGGATGCACAGCCGGACACGTCCGATCCGGACGCCTACGCCGCCAGCCGGGCGGCCGCCGCCGGGGCCGGCCTGGCGATGCCGGGTCAGAAACCCCAGGCCCGCACCACCCTGAGCGCCCGCGGCATCTATACCGCGCGGCGCAAGGCCCTGAAGGAGGCCTGATCCCATGAGCGACATCAAGACCGAAGGCCCCCGCCCGCTGGCGTTCCTGCTGAGCGAGGGTAACGGCGCGGTCTCGCGCGAAACCGTCACCGTGACGTCCGGGGAAGGGCGTCTGTCTGCCGGGACCGTGCTGGGCACTGTCACCGCTAGTGGCGCCTTCGTCGCCAGCCCGAATGCCGCGACCGTGGGCAAGGAGGGCGCCGAAACAGCCATCGCCGTCCTGGCCTATCCCGTGGATGCCACCGACGCCGACGTGACGGCGGTGATCATTCGCCGGCTGGCGGAGGTGAAGGCGCCGCACCTGCTGTTCCACGCCACCGTCGACGATGAGACCAAGCGGGTAGCCAAGATCGCCCAGCTTGACGCCGCCGACATCATTGTCCGCTAAGGAGGAGCCCGCATGGCCGCCCCTGATATCTGGTCTGATGACGGCTTCTCCTTGGAGAGCCTGACCGTCGTCGTCAACACGGAGCCCTATCGCCCGGGGCAGATCTCGGCGACCGGGCTATTCGACGAAGACGGCGTCACCACCATCACCGTGTCCGTCGAACTGCGGGGCGGCAAGCTGTCCCTGATCGAACCCACGCCGCGCGGCGGTCCGGGCGAAACGGTGGACGACGAAAGCCGCACGCGCATTCCGTTCGACGTGGACCACTACCAGCGCGATGACAGCATTCTGGCCGACGAGGTGCAGGGCGTGCGGGCTTTCGGGACCGAGAATCAGCTGGAAACTCTGAGGGAAAGAGTCGAGCGCAAGGCGCAGCGGCACGCCCGCGACCTGACCATGACGCTGGAGCACCAGCGCGTCGGCGCTATCAAGGGCATCGTCACCTCCAAGTCTGGGACCGTCCTGCACGACCTGTATGCCCGCTTCGGCCTGGCGGTGCCGGCGGCCGTGTCTCTGGAGCTGGACGTGGACTCGACCCTGGTGACCGGCCTGTGGCAGGACGTGGTCTACGCCCTGGAAGACGAGCTGGACGAGCCCTACGACGGTTTGCACGTCTTCACCGGTCGCGACTTCCACAAGGCCCTGTGGCAGCACAAGAGCGTGCGCGAGACCTTCGTCTTCAACGACGCCGTGGTGCTGCGCCAGGACGTCCCCGATGTGTTCCAGTGGGGCGGTGCCACCTGGGAGCGCTACCGCACCGGCGCCAAGGCCACCAGCGACCTGGGTGCGCCCTACATCGCCGCCGACGAGGCCCGCGTCGTGCCGCTGGGAGTGCCCGACCTGTTCCTCACCCGCTTCGCCCCGGCGGACTACGAAGAGACGGTGAACACGCTGGGCCTGCCGTTCTACGCCAAGCAGTGGGCGCGCCAGGACGGCAAGGGCCGGCACCTGCAGGTGCAGACGAACTCCATCTCGTTGTGCACGCGCCCCGGCGTGCTGCGCAAGCTGACGCTGACCTGATGGCGGAGGGTCGGAGCATGAAGACCATCACCGTGGCCGGTCCGCGCGGCCTGCGCATTCCCGGGGCCGTCCTGGGCCAGCGGGCGCCCGTGACGGTCGGCCCGAATGAGCCGGTGGCGGTGCCGGAAGACTACGGCCGCCACCTGATCGCCGACCGCTTCGCCGTCGAGGTCCCGGCGCCGAAGCCGGCTCCCGTCAAGCCCGAGACGGCCAAGGGCAAGGCCTGATGCCCCCGCTCTGGCGCGATCGTCTGGCCCGCGTCCGGCGGGCGGTGGACAGTCAGTTGGCGGACGCGGTCACAGTCTCCCCCCAGGCTTGCAGCGATTACGCCAATGGCCCGGACCCGGAGCGGCCGCCCTTCCCGCTGGCCGGCGTGCTGGTGGCCGGGGAAGGCGACCAAGCCAGCCTGGGCGGTACCAACGCGCGATCCTGGCGCGCATCCATCCCGGCCGGCGAGGCGGAGTTGCACGTGGACCCTGAGGCCTGGCCGACGGTCCTGGAGGTCCGCCAGGGCGACCACCTGACCGCTGACGATCGGGGCGGCGCGCCCTACGAGGTGCTGCGCATTGACCGGAGCCAGCGCAACCGCATCATCCTACGCCTGGGAGCCCGCTGACCATGAGCCTCTCCCGCCTGGCCCTGCGCATCGTCACGGTCGCCGCGCTGCGAGGCCGCACCTGGGCCGGGGACGCGGTGCGTGACAGCGCCATCCCGCCCCTGGACGTGGCGGCGCGGGAGGAACGCCTGCCGTTCCTCTCCGTCTACACCGACGACGGCGAGGTCAGCCCACGCAACGGCGACCTGCTGTCCGGCCAGCCGGGGTGCTCGCTGGTGATCGAAAGCGCGGTCACGGCACAGATGCGGCCGGGCGGGGATTGGGTGATCCCGACCACCGACGCGGGCATGGAAACCACCCTGGACCTGCTGGACCGGCAGGTGCGGCGCATTCTGATGGAGGGCGACAATGCTTGGTCCCGCCTCTGGCGCGCCCTGGTGACCGAGGTGCGCGGGCTGCGCAGCCTGCGCGGTGCCAGCGACGAGAAAGGCGTCCGCTTCGCCGGCCGGCAGCTAGAGATCCAAGTGACCACCCTGCCAGACCCGCGCCCCGGGCACGCGGCCTCCGGGGTCTGGTCGGATCTGCTGGAAGCACTGGCCGCTGACATCTTCCTAGCCCCACTGGTGGCTCTCCTGCGGGCGGAGATCGAGGGGGATGCGCCTGCCCCGGTCCCCGAGGTTTGGCCCTGGCACTGGGAGTACGCCGCCGCCGAGGCCCTGGGCCACGAAATGGAGGATCCGCGCACCATCGCCGGACCGATCGAGACGATTGTCACCCACGCCGCCGGTTACCCGAACCCATGAGCGACGCTTACTTCCGCGCCGTCGAACGGCGTTTCGCGGACCTGGAAGCCGCCGTCGAGGACCTCAGGCGGCGCCAGGCCAATCAGATGCGCGAGGGCCGCATCACCGGAGTCGACTACGAACGCGGCGTGGCCACGGTGGAGATGGACGGCTTGCCGTCCAAGGAAATCCCCTGGGTGCAGCGGGCCGGAGATGTGAAGGACTGGGACCCACCGTCCGTCGGCGAGCGCGTCACGGTGATGAGCCCCACCGGCGATCCGGGCCAGGGCCTGATTACCCCGGGCGGTTGGTCGAACGATCATCCGGCGCCGCACAACAAGGGCGGTGATCGCTACGTCAAGACCACGGGAACCATTCACCTGGACGCCGACACCTCGGTAATGGTGCTGGCGGCCGAGCGGGTGGACATCCGGGCCAAGACCGTCCGCCTGGAGGCGGAAACCGTGGAAATCGAAGGCAAGGTCTCCATCACCGGCGACCGCCTGGAGCACAACGGCCGCAACGTCGGCGACGACCACCAGCACACCAACGTCAAACCCGGCCCGTCCATGACAGGACCGCCGGCGGGCTAGGAGATCCTGACATGCTCTACCGCGTCACAAAGGCCGGCTGGCTGACGGATGGCCGGGGTGCTGGCGCGCATCATGAGATCGGTGCGGTCATAGAGATGAACGAGACACAGGCAGCCTATTTGTTGCGATCTGGTCAGATTGCAGCCGATACCCCAGCGCCCACACCAGCCCGCCGCAAGGCCAAGTCTGCCGAGGCCTGATCGATGGCCGGTATGTGTCGCCATACAGGCCGGCCCCTGGAGAGCTGGGACCACGTGCGCCAGTCCCTGGACGACATCCTGACCACGGCCATGGGCGAACGGGTGGAACGCCGCCGCTACGGCGCCGATGCCGGCCGGCTGCTCGATCGGCCGATGACCCCCGGCACGCTGATGGATGTCTATGTGGCCATCGCCCAGGCCATCGCATCGCGCCGGATCAACGGTCAGGAATACGGAGAACCGCGGTTCGATCTGGCCGCCATCCTGCCGCGCGAGGCCGGCCCCGACGGCCGCCTGGTGCTGGATCTGGTCGGCCTCTACTACCCGCGCGGCCACCTGGGCGACACATCGGTGTTCGAAACCGCCCGCCATACCGTGGGGACAGCATGAGCCGTCACGCCGCCATCAATCTGGCCGGGCTGACGCCGCCCAGCGTGGTCGAAGCGCTGGACTTCGAAACCGTCATGGCCGCCATGAAATCCGACTTCGCCACCCGCTTTCCGGACTTCACCGCCAACCTGGAAAGCGACCCGGCGGTCAAGGTCCTGGAGGTGGCGGCCTGGCGCGAGCTGGTGCTGCGTGCCCGGGTGAACGATGCCGCGAAGGCGGTGCTGCTCGCCCATGCCACGGGGTCCGACCTGGACCACCTGGCCGCGCTGCTGGGCACGGACCGGCGCGAGATCGCCGAGGCCACGGAGACCACGGACGCGGTGATGGAATCCGACGACGAGCTGCGCGCCCGCGCGCAACTGGCCATGGAGGCCCTGTCCACGGCCGGCTCGGAGGGCGCCTATCTCTATCACACCCTGGCGGCGGACGGCCGGGTGCGGGATGCGTATATCGACAGCCCGACCCCGGGGACCGTGGTGGTCACCCTGCTATCGCGCGAGGGTGACGGCACCGCGCCGCCCGACCTGGTGGGCGCCGTCCAGGCGT
>JANQGN010000168.1 GCA_028277295.1 Rhodospira sp. | reverse complement strand
CTGGCGGGCGGCATGCGCGAACACTGGGTCATGGCGTTGTGTGATCCTCTGGATTCGGTGACGGACCGTCGCCGACCCCGCATCCCCGCCATGATGGCGCAGGGCTCCGAACTCGGATGACAGGTCCGTCAGGTTGCTCGTCTCCGTTGGAGACCCTTCGCACCCTTTGGGTACTCAGGATGAGGTTTATACATTTAAAACAACCTCATCCTGAGGGAGGGAAACGACCGAAGGATCTCCATCGCGTGCTCCGGTCCTCTCGGACGGCGCTTTGTGAACGTTTGTCCATCCGGGTTCGGAGCCCTGAATAGAACAAGCCGGTCTTGCCTCGGGCGCTTGGCTATGCTGGGGTGCGGCCTTCATACGCACCTTGGCGATTGTCACCACCGGATCCTCGATGCCCGACCCCTTGACCACCTCCCCCTTCGTCCCCGCCCCGAGCGTATCCATGACGCTAGCTGAGGCCATGGCCCGGCCGATCGGCCCCGGCCGCTTGCGGGAGACCGTCACCTACATGGAGTGCCACCAGTCACCCGAGGAGACCCCCCCGCCCCTGCCGGCCGGGGTGGCCCTGGAACGCCACGCCGGCACCCTGACCTGGGCCGATTTCGGCCCGTTGTTCCATGCGGTGGGCGACCCGTGGCTGTGGCGGGATCGGTTGTTGTGGACGCAGCCGGAGATCGACGCGCACATGGCTGATCCGCGCATCGTGATCCATGTCCTGGTCAGGGACGGGCAGCGCATGGGGTTTTGCGAGATGGACCGGCGTGCCCCAGCGGACGGCTTCGCCGTGCTGTATTTCGGCCTGGTCCCGGACGCCATCGGCGGTGGCTTGGGCCGGGCGTTGTTTGGCCATGCCCTGGCCGACGCCTGGGCCGGGGCGCCCGTCTGTATCCGGCTGAACACCTGTACCCACGACAGCCCGCGCGCGCTGGCCTTCTATCAGACGCATGGCTTCGGCGCCGTGGATCGCCGTGTGACGGAAACCGATGACCCGCGCCTGACCGGCCTGCTCTCGCCGGAGGCCGGCGCGGGCATTCCCCTGGCGCCGCTGATGGAGCGACCGCCCGCACTACGGACGAGTTGACACACTCCCAAAGGCTGCCGTGTCCGGGCGGACGCTCCTCTTGGCTAGGGCGTGTCGTTGTGGCGCGGCCGAGAGGGACGCTCCGGCTCCACACCCTCCGGCCCGGTGGGACGCGGGCGCATGTGCGCGCTGGTCAGATGCTCCAGCCACCGCAAGCCCCGCACCAACACGACCGTGATCGTCATATAGATCAACCCCGCCGCCAAGAAGGTCTCCACGGCCATGTAGTTGCGGGCGATGATGGTGCGCGCCATGCCGGTCAGGTCCAGCAGCGTTATGGTGCTGGCCAGAGCGCTTCCCTTGAGCATCAGGATCAACTCGTTGCCGTAGGCCGGCAGGGCGAGACGCGCGGCGCGCGGCAAAACGATCCGTCCCATCGTGGTCGCCCGGCTCATGCCCAGGGCGCGGGCCGCCTCCACCTCGCCCTGGGGGACCGCCTGGATGGCGCCACGGAGAATCTCGGCGATGTAGGCGGC